>DASWMB010000247.1:0-13447 GCA_036399955.1 Allosphingosinicella sp.
CCGGGATGGCGTTGGCGAGCTGGACGCCGCCTTCCTGCGGCTTGTCCTCGTCGTCGCGCTTGGCGAGGGCGCGCTCGAACTGGTCGCGCTTGCCGTCATGCTCGGCGAGCATGGTCGCAAAGCCGACCGCGTCCTGCACCCGCACGCAGCCGTGGCTCATATGCCGCTCGGCCCGCGCGAAGCCCGCCTTGTGGGGCGTGTCGTGGAGATAGATCGCGTGGCGGTTGCTCATGTCGAGCTTGACCAGGCCCAAAGCCGCTTCCGGCCCCGGCTCCTGGACGAGCCGGCCGTTGCGGTTCCTGGTGAAGCCGTTGCGCGCGAGATAGGCGGAGCCCTTGGGAAGCAGCTCCTCCTGCTCGATCGACTCCGGCACCGTCCACGGCGGGTTGGCGACGAGCCGGACGATCGGCGACTGGAGTGGCGGCGTCTCCCATTCCGGCTGCCCGACCATCACCTTGCGGCTGTCGGCATGCTGGCCGTCGCGCCAATAATCGAGGAACGCCGCGGCGGTGTTGACGTCGATCCGCGTCTCCGGCGCCGTCCGCGCGAGCCAGCGCCGCCGCTCGAGATTGACGGCGAGCTGGCGGGCGCGGTCGCGGGCGGTGGCATTGAGGATGTCGAGCGTGCCCGATCCGATCACGCCGTCCGGGTTGATCCCGTAATCCTCCTGCACCCGCCGCACCGCCGCGGCCATTTCGGGCGTGTAGGTCGTCGCCGGGGCCGCCGCCTGCTGCTGCGGCTGCGCCTTCTGCTGACCCTGCCGGGCCGGCTGCTGCTGCCCCTGAGCGGGAGCGGGCTGGGCGGCGAGATAGCCGTGGCTGCGCAGGGCCGCCGCGATCGCCGGCACGCGCGGGTCGCGGTCGCCGACCTCGATCGAATCGCCGCCGGTCACCGCCGGCGCCTGCTCGCGCGCGGCCGCCTCGCTGTAGCGCAGATAGGCGTCGGAGAGGGCGCGATACTCGGCGTCCTGCGGCGCCAGCCCCGCCAGCCATTGGGCGACGTTGCCCTGCTCCACCGCCTGGGCGAGGCCGCTCGCGACCTCGGCCTCCGGCCGCGGGATCTCGTAGACCTCGTGAAGCCGCTTCGGGTCGCTCTGCCCGCGGGCGAGGGTCTCGGCATAAGTGAGCGCCGAAAGCGTCAGCGCCGCCTCCTTCGCCGCCGCGCCGGACGCCGCCTGGACCGGCTGGAGGTAGCGCCGCGCGTCGAGGCCGTGGCGCCGCGCATCCTGCAGCGCGCCGGTCAGCGTCCGCTCCTGCTCCTCGCCCCAGACCGGCTGCCACTGGCGCGCCTCGTAGAAGCGGCGCACGCGCTCGTCGCGGACGGCAGCGCGAAGCTCCTCCGGCGCGATCTGCGGCGCCGCGGCGCTGCCGCCGCCGCCTCCGCCGCCCGAGCCTCCGATCGAGATATTGTCGCAGCCGGCCAGTGCCAGCACCGCCGCCGCTGCTGCCGCGGCCGCCTTGAATCCTGCCCTCACTGAACGCACCACCCAGACGCAAACTTCCTGATATGCCGCCGAAACGTCCAGGTGCGCACGGGCGTTCCGCGCGCCATGCGCTTAACCGATGTTTATCCATTCGCCTTCATAGCGGCACCGTCGAACGATCTTCGCGCGGAGCCCGTATCTTGAGAAAAGCCCATCTCGCCATCCTGCCGACGTCGGACGGACGCCGCGCCGAGCGCCGCGTCGTCAACCTCGCCGCCAGCCTGCGCGAGCCCGGCGCGAGCCTCGCCGAAGCCGAGGTCGTGAACCTGTCGGTCACCGGCTTCGCGGCCGAGACCGACGCCGTCGTCGAGCCCGGCGCGCAGGTGTGGCTGAAGCTCCCCGGCCTCGAGCCGACCAACTGCCGCTGCGTCTGGGTCGACGGCAACAAGGCCGGGTTCGCGTTCGCGAACCCGCTCCATCAGGCGACCCTCGACATGATCACCGCAGGCGCGCGCACGCCGCCGCCCAAGCGCCATTTCGGCGTCGGCGGGCAGCGTCCGGCGGGCGGCCTCAGGCCCCGCTGACCGGCCGCTTCGCCGAATGCGGAAGCGGCGTCCGGATCGGCCGCTCCGCAACTCGCGCGAAAATGGATCATGATCCGCTTCTGGCGCCCGCCCGGCGACGCTATGGGAGCCGCATGCGTGCGGCGAGGGCGGAGGAAGGCGTGAACGTGCCGATCGGCTTCGGCGAGGACTGGGACCGGCTCCAGGGCCTCCGGCGCGACGCGGAGTCAGTGCTCTCCGGCCTCGACGAGCTCGGCCTTCACCAGGCCGCGGCCTATCTGTCGATGGCGCTCGACGTCATCCGCGAGGCCCGGCCGGGGCCGCTGCCGACAGCGTGATGTAGCTCACCATCTTGGCCCGTCCGCGGTCCGTCAGCTTCAGATAGGCGCTGCGCGCGTCGCTCGGATGCTGGGCGCGCGCCGTCAGCCGCACCTCATTCAGATGCGCGATGTGGCGAAGGGCGGTCGATTGCGGCACGCCGGCGGCGACGCAGGCGCTCTTGATGGTGACGTTGCGGCCTTCCTCGGCGGCGATGAACAATTCGACGAGGATGTTCCAGCCCGGGTTCGGGAACAGCTCGCGCCCGAAGATGCGGTCGCGGACCCGCCGCGCCGCGGCCAGCCGCTTCGCTTCGGCAAGCAGCATGCCGGGGGGCAGCGGATCGACGGCCGGAATGTCGTCGACGGGAGCGCTCAGCGACCGGCGCAGCTGCTGGCGGGGATCGGCGACCGGCTCGCCGGCGCTGCGCAGCTGGTCCCAGTCGAACCCGTCGGGGAGGGAATCGCGCGCGGCGCCGTCCATCAGCGCGCCTCCAGCCGGCCGGAACCGGTTTCGGCAGTTCTGCGAGCGGTCGTTGCGATCCTCATCATGCCCCCCGCGCCGACTCGGCAACCGGTCGGTACGAGCCGACCATAACCGCATGGAATCCCACGCGCCACTGTTTCGCCGCGCCTCGCGACGAATTGTGGCCGTGACGTAACGGAAGGCCGGAAGGTGGTGCCGCTTTTCGGCCGGAAACGGAGATCCAGCTCTGCGGCCGGTCGTCGAAGACCTTGAACCCAGGCTCGATCCCCGGATCGGCTGATCGGTTCTGCTTCGCCGGCGCCCTCTCGGCTAGGTGAGGCGAGACGAGCGGAACAAACGTCGGCGCGCGGTGATTTTCGATTTTATGGACGACAAAATCTACAACGAAGCGACCGACGTCACCGCCAGAGACGGTGCGGTGGTCCTCGACGGGCCTGACGGCGTTGACGTGTCGGTCACTCCCGAGGCTGCGGAAGAGACATCGAACCGCCTCTTCGACGCCGCAGCGGAGGCCCGCGGTCAAGAGATCATGCGAAAACACGCGCAACCTAAAAAGATCCCTCCGGACCGGCCCTGAGGGCCTCGCCTGCGGATCATCCGGGCAATACAGCTGCGCTTTTGTGTGGTAGATGTTTCGCTCCGCCAGATTCGGCGTTCCCGAAAGACTGTATGGCCGCGACTTCCCTGGAGATTATTCCCGAAAACGAGGCCGATCGCCTGGCGGCGGTTCGCCGCTACGAGATTCTCGACACGCCGCCCGATGGCAGCTTCGATCGCGTGACTGCGCTTGCCGCGCGCCGATTCGGTGCGCCGATATCGATTATCAGCATCGTCGACCACGACCGCATCTGGTTCAAATCTCATCACGGCGTCGATGTGCAGCAGATTGGACGGGATCCAGGCTTGTGTGCGTCGGCCATTCTGTCTTCGGATGTGCACGTGCTGGTCGACGCGAGCACCGACGTCAGATCGCTCGCCAACCCGCTTGTTGCAGGTGACTTCGGTCTGCGGTTCTACGCTGGCGTGCCTCTCCAGACCTCCGACGGCTTCAACCTCGGCACCCTGTGCGTGATCGACAAAGCAGCCCGCCCGGTAGATCAAGCGCAGATCGACGACCTGAAGGACCTGGCCTCGCTGGTCGTCGATCAACTCGAGCTTCGATTGGCAGCGCGTCAGGCGGTTGCGAAGGCCGAGCTCATGGCGCGGGAGATCGACCATCGCGTGATGAACAGCCTGCAGTTCGTGTCGGGCCTGCTGACGATGCAGAGCCGGTCGACGGACGCTGCCGACGCATCAGCCCAGCTGCAGGAAGCGGCGACCCGCGTGGCAGCGGTCGCTCGCGTTCATCGCAACTTCTATTCCACCGACACCGAGGAGGTCTCGTGCCTCACCTTTCTGAGCCGCCTGTGCGCCGATCTCGCTGAGATTTGCGGTGTCGAAGTCGAGGTGAGCGGAGATGAGGGCAGCGTCCCCACGACGTGGATTCAGCCGATCGGACTCCTCACGAATGAACTGGTCACCAATGCGGCCAAGCACGGAGCCGGTAAAATAGCGGTGACATACAAGGCCGATGGCGCCGCTCGGCTGCTGTCGATCTGCGATCGAGGTGAAGGATTGCCGAAAAACTTCGATCCGGCCGCGTCGAGCGGACTTGGCATGAAGATCGTCAGCCTGTTGGCGAAGCAATTGGGCGGGAAGCTCGCTGTCGGCAAAAACCCGACCGGGAGCGGAGCGTGCTTCCAAGTGGCCTTTGGAGGCCAGCTGGCCGCTTGAGTCCGGCCGTCCGATCGGTTTCTCCGCCGGCTTGCGCCTCTCCAGCCTTGCCACGCGCTCGTCTCCAGCCAACTCCCTGCTGAAGGTGTGGTGCCGCTTAACGGACTCGAACCGTTGACCCCATCATTACGCATGCTGTGCTCTACCAGCTGAGCTAAAGCGGCGTATCCGGGGTGTGCGGCCCCCTAACAGTGGCCCCGCCCGATGACAAGCGGCGACGCGGCCGGTCCGGTCCGCTGCCCCTCTTTCGAGGCCCTTAACCCTATTTCAACCGCGCCCGTGCATCAGTGCACCCTCTGGTGGGGTAATCCGAAGGCACGAGCATGGACAGTTTTCGCGGCTTCGACGACGAAGCCTATGCGGTCGCGGACGAGGAGCCGGCGATGGACGCGCCGCCGGAGATCGGCGTCGACGAGCGCCGCATGCATGTGCGCGCCTACAATCATTGGGTGTCGCTTCTCGACGGGCGGCCCTATCCGCTGATCGACGATCTCGATCCGGCCAATATCGAGGATTTCGGCTCGAACAGCGTCCTTCTCGATTTCTCCGGCAACGCGGAGGATCCGGAAGTCTGCTTCCTCGGCCGCGGCCTGCGCGCCGAGTGCGCGCTCGACGCCAATATCCGCCGGATCAGCGAAGTGCCGCCGCGGTCGCTGCTGTCGCGGCTCACCGACCATTATCTGCAGATCATCGCCAATTCGGCGCCGATCGGCTTCGAGGCCGAATATGTGAACCGGCGCGGCGCCGCGACGCTCTATCGCGGCATCCTGATGCCGCTGTCGTCCGACGGCGAGACGATCGACTGCATCTACGGCGTGATCAACTGGAAGGAGCTGGCCGACAGCCGCACCGCCTCCGAGATCGCCGACGCCGTCGACCGCGCCGCCGCCGCCGCCGCGCCGCCCGCCGACTGCCCGGTCTGGGCCGATGGCCCGAACGCGGAGTTCGCGCCGGAAGAAGCGGACGCGCCCGCCGCCTCCGATCCGGGCGGGACCCTCAGCCTCTGGCCCGACGAGGGCGAAGCGGATGCGCCGCAGGGCGCGACGGCGCTCGCCGCCGACGCCGGTCTCGGCGACCGCCTGTTCGCGGCCCGCGAGAGCGCGGAGGCCGCGCGCAGCGCCGACCATCGCAGCCGCGGCGCCCTCTACCGCGCGCTCGGCGACGCCTACGACTTCGCGCTCGCCGCCGAGGCGGAGCCCGACGACTATTCCGAGCTGCTCGACGACGCCGGCATCAAGGCCCAGGCGCGGGCACCGATGACGCCGGTGGCGAAGCTCGTCTTCGGTGCCGACTATGACAAGACGCGGATCGCCGAGTTCGCCGCCGCCCTTTCCTGGGCGCGGCGCGAGGCGCTGCCTCCGGGCAGCTTCGCCGCGACGCTCGAGGCGCAGCCCGGCGGCCTCAAGGCCGTCGTCGCCGCCGAGCGCAAGGCCCGGCGTCCCGAGCCCAAGCCCGATCCGATCGAGGACGCGCGCGAGCGCCTCCGCCGCGCCGGCCCGCTCGGCTTCGTCGAGCTCGCCGTGGAAGGCGAAGGCGAGTTCGTCCTGTTCGTCGGCCGCCGCGAGCCCGACGGCCGCATCGCCCTCGTCGCGCCGGTGGCCGACGCGAGCCTCACCGATCGCGCCGTACGCAAGGCCGCCGCCTGAGGCGATACCGGCGAGGGCCCGACCTCCCCACCGTTCGGCCTGAGCTTGTCGAAGGCCTGTCCTTTCCTTTCCCGTGCCTGAAGAAGGGCAGGGCTTCGACAAGCTCAGCCCGAACGGCTTTGGGTACCGCTAATGCCATTGCCGGCCGATAGGGTAATATGCGGAGCATGCGCATCCTCGTCACCGGAGCCGCGGGGCTGATCGGCAGCGCCGTCGCCGCCTTGCTCCAGCGCGAGCACGAGGTCGTCGGCCTTGATCGCCGTCCGGGCGCCCAAGTCGACGTGGTCGCCGACATCCGCGACCCGCTCGATCTCGCCCGCTTCGATGCGGTCGTCCACGTCGCCGCCCTCCACGCGCCCCATGTCGGCCACGCGTCGGGCGCCGAGTTCCGCAGTGTCAATGTCGACGGCACCGCGCGCCTGCTCGACGCCGCGCTCGCGGGCGGCGTCTCCCGCTTTGTCTTCACCAGCACGACCTCGCTCTACGGCCATGCGCTCGAGCCGCGCGGCGGCCGCGCCGCCTGGATCGACGAGGCCGTCGAGCCCGAGCCGCGCGACATCTACGACGAGACCAAGCTGGCGGCGGAGGCGCTCGTCCGGGCCGCCGGCCTCAACGGCGCGATCCTGCGCATGTCGCGCTGCTTCCCCGAGCCGCTGCGGGATATGGCGCTCTACCGCCTCCACCGCGGCATCGACCGCCGCGACGTCGCCCGCGCCCACGCCCTCGCCCTTCATGTCGCCGCCGCGGATGCGCCGGCCTTCGTGATCAGCGCCCGGACGCCGTTCCTGCCGGAGGATCGCGAGGCGCTCGTCGGCGATGCACCGGCCGTCATCCGCCTCCGCGCGCCCGCGCTCGCCGAGCGCTTCGAGCGCCTCGGCTGGCCGCTCGCGGGCACGATCGGCCGCGTCTATTCGTCCGCCTACGCAGCAGACCGGCTCCGCTTCATCGCCCGCTACGACGCCGTCTCCGTGCTCGACGGCGACTGCGATCCGCGGCCGCTCGAGACCACTGGCGGCGAAACCAGAAGCGGCTAATCTGCACCCGTCCCGGAGGAATGCCGATGCCTCATCCGCGCGCGCATCTGTGGCTGCTGCAGCTCTTTCAGCTCATTGCCCTCGCCTTCACCAGGCGCGCGCTCCTTCTCGCCGCTGCCGTGCTGCTGGCGGCGGGCTGCGCGGGCAACAGCTTCCAGGGCATCTCGCTCGCCCCCGGCGCGGCGAAGCCCGAGCTCCAATCGCTCGCGACGCGCGCCCGCGGCGGCGACAAGCATGCGCAGCTGGAGCTCGGCATCCGCTTCGAGGAGGGCCACGGCGTGCCGATGGACTGGGATCGTGCCGAGCGGCTCTACCGGATGGCGGCGACGCGGAGCGGCGGCACCACGATGATCTACGTTCCGCCCGTCCGCCGCGGTGGAGCCGGCCACGTCATGCCGGTCAGCAACGGGCCGGTGGTCCCCGGCCTCGCCGAGGCGCGCCTGCGGCTCGAGGCGCTCAGGAAAAGGCGGGCGACCGAAGGCGCGCCGCGCCGCATCTGACGCCCGCCGGCCGCAGACACGGCCGACGCGCAGCTCAGTCTTGCCTCTCCTGACCGCCGGGAGCATATGGCGCCGCGAAAGCCGACGGCCGCCCCGCCGTCCGAGCGCCAGGAGTTCAGTATGAACGCGGATAGCATGGTGGCGGCAAAACCCGCTGACCAGCGCCTGCTCGATTCCCTCAGCCATGCTTTGTGCAACGGCGCCCTGCCCGGCGAGCTGGCCGGCTTCGACGAGGCCGAATGCCGCGAAGCCGCCGCCTTCATCGCCGCCTGCGCCTCGCGCCGCCCGCCCGGCATCGCCCTCGTCCGGCTGGAATCGGCCGGCGGACAGGTCGGCCACCGCCGCATGCGCATCTGCATCGCCAACGACGACATGCCCTTCCTCGTCGATTCGATCGCCAATGCGATCGCCGGCCGCGGCCTCGTCATCCACCGCCTGCTCCACCCCGTCGTCTGCGTCGAGCGCGACGAGACCGGCTGCCTCCTCGGCGTCGGCCCGCTCTGCGAGGACGAACGGCGCCGCGAATCGATCATGTATATCGAGGTCGACCGCGCCGACGCGCGCGAGCGGCGCGAGCTCGTCTCGAACCTCCACCGCGTCCTTGCCGACGTGCGCGCCGCCGTCACCGACTGGCGGGCGATGCAGGCGAAGATGCGCGCCGACGCCGACGAGCTCGACGATGCGGAAGCCGCGGAGCTGCTGCGCTGGTTCGCCGGCGGCGCGATGACCCTGCTCGGCTACCATGTCGAGCGGCCGGGCGAGCCGAACTCCGAGGCGCTCGGCCTCTTCCGCCTCCCGGGCGATCCGACCGACGAAGGCGGGCCGCTCGGCGCGATGCGCTATTTCGAGCGCGGCGGCGCCGTGCCGCTCCTCGCCAAGGCCGATCGCCGCTCGACCGTCCACCGGCGGGTGCCGTTCGACCTCATCGTGCTGCCGGTGCGCGAGGAGGGCAGGATCGCCGGCATCGGCGTCTATGCAGGTCTGTGGACCAGCGAGGCGCTCAATCAGCCGGCCGACCAGGTGCCGCTGCTTCGCCGCCGCCTCGGCGAGCTCGAGGAGGAGTTCGGCTTCGATCCGCGCGGCCACAGCGGCAAGGCGCTGCGCCATGCGATGAGCGCGCTGCCGCCGGACCTCCTGATCAGCCTCCAGCCGGGCGAGGTGCGCGAGCTGGTGATGACGGCGATGTCGCTCGCCGACCGGCCGCGGCCGACCCTCCTCCTCGTCCGCAGCGTCCTCAAGGGCCACCTCTTCGCCTTCGTCTGGCTGCCGCGCGACGAGCTCACCACCCGCCGCCGCACCGACATCGCCCGCATGATCGAGCAGGCCTCGGGCGGGCGGATGATGAACTGGGCGGTGGAGCTCGGCGAGGGCGACCTCGCCCTCGTCCGCTACACGCTCGACATGGACGCGGACCGGCCGCTTCCCGACGTCGAGGAGCTCGACCGCCGGCTGGTCGAGATGGTCCGCGGCTGGGAGCCCAGCGTCGAGGAGGCGCTCGGCGCCGTCGTCGGCACCGCCCGCGCGACCCGCCTGGCGCTCAGCTACATGGACGACTTTCCCGAAGGCTACCGGATCCGCACCGGCGCCGGCGAGGCGGCCCAGGACGTGCTGCGCATCTCCGATCTCGAAGGCGCCGGCTCACGCGACGCGCGCCTGTTCCGCAAGGAGGAGGACGGGGCCAGCCGGCTGCACCTCAAGACCTACCGGCTCGCCGCGATCATCCCGCTCTCCGAAGCCGTGCCCGTGTTCGAGAATTTCGGCTTCCGCGTGCTCGAGGAGGTGCCGACCGCGCTCGACGCCGGCGACCTCGGCTACATCCACGACTTCATCCTCGAAATGCCCCGCGGCGGCGACGCGGCCGACGTGATGAAGCGCGCCCGCCTCGTCGAGCGGGCGATCGCCGCCGTGCTCGAAGGGCGGTCTGAGAACGATCCGTTCAACCAGCTCATCGTCTCGGCCGGCCTCCAGCCGCGCGAGGTCGTGCTGTTCCGCGCCTGGTTCCGCTATCTGCGCCAGATCGGCCTGTCCTATTCGATGGTGACCGTGGTCGAGGCGCTTCGCCGCGCTCCCGCCGTCACCGCCAGCCTGATCTCGCTGTTCGATGCGATGCACGACCCCGCCTTCAGTGGCGACCGCGAACAGGCGGTGAAGGAGGCCGAGCGCAGCATCGCCCGCGGCCTCGGCAATGTCGCCGCGATCGACGAGGACCGGATCCTGCGCCTGTTCCGCGCCGTCATCGCCGCCACCTTGCGCACCAACGCCTTCGCCCCGGCCGCGGCCGAGGCGCTCGCCTTCAAGCTCGACAGCGCCCGCATCCCGGGCCTGCCGGCGCCGGTGCCATGGCGCGAGATCTGGGTCTACTCACCGCGCGTCGAGGGTATCCACCTGCGCGGCGGCCCGGTCGCCCGCGGCGGGCTGCGCTGGAGCGACCGGCGCGACGACTTCCGCACCGAAATCCTCGGCCTGATGAAGGCGCAGCTGGTCAAGAACGCGGTGATCGTCCCCACCGGCGCCAAGGGCGGCTTCTATCCCAAGCAGCTGCCGCCGGTCTCGGACCGCGACGCCTGGATCGCCGAGGGCACCGAGAGCTACCGCATCTTCATCCGCTCGCTCCTCTCCATCACCGACAACATCGTTGAGGGTGCGGTCGTCCATCCCGCCGAGGTCGTGGTGCGCGACGGCGAGGATCCCTATTTCGTCGTCGCCGCGGACAAGGGCACGGCGACCTTCTCCGACATCGCCAACAGCATCGCGGTGTCCGCCGGTTTCTGGCTCGGCGACGCCTTCGCCTCCGGAGGCAGCCAAGGCTACGACCACAAGGCGATGGGCATCACCGCCCGCGGCGCCTGGGTC
Source organism: Allosphingosinicella sp. (assembly GCA_036399955.1). Taxonomy (GTDB): domain Bacteria; phylum Pseudomonadota; class Alphaproteobacteria; order Sphingomonadales; family Sphingomonadaceae; genus Allosphingosinicella. The sequence goes on from DASWMB010000247.1 coordinate 10,597, forward strand.
TGCGTCCAGCGCCACTTCCGCGAGATCGGCGTCGATGTCCAGACCGACCCGATCCGCGTCGCCGGCGTCGGCGACATGTCCGGCGACGTCTTCGGCAACGGCATGCTCCTCTCAAAGGCGATCAAGCTCGTCGCCGCGTTCGACCACCGCCACATCTTCATCGATCCCGATCCCGATCCGGCGCGGAGCTGGGACGAGCGCAAGCGGCTGTTCGAGCTCCCCCGCTCCTCCTGGGCGGACTATGACGCGTCGCTCATCTCTGCGGGCGGCGGCGTCTTCCCGCGCAGCCAGAAGTCGATCCCGCTCAGCCCCGAGATCCGCGCCCTGCTCGAGATCGAGGAGGAGGAGATCGAGCCGGCGGCGCTGATCGGCGCGATCCTCAAGGCGCCGGTCGACCTCCTCTGGTTCGGCGGCATCGGCACCTACATCCGCTCCCGTTCCGAGAGCAATGCAGAGGTCGGCGATCCCGCCAACGATCCGATCCGGATCACCGGCTGCGACGTCCGCGCCAAGGCGATCGGCGAAGGCGCGAACCTCGCCATCACCCAGGCCGGCCGCATCGAGTTCGCCCAGGCCAGCGGCCGCATCAACACCGACTTCATCGACAATTCGGCCGGCGTCGACTGCTCGGACAACGAGGTCAACATCAAGATCCCGCTCAACCGGGAAATGGCGGAAGGCCGGCTCGGCTTCGAGGAGCGCAACGCGCTCCTCGCCGAGATGACCGACGAGGTCGCCGAGATCGTGCTCGAGGACAACCGGCTCCAGGCGCTCGCTCTGTCGATCGCGGAGCGCGGCGGGGCCTCCGCGCTCCCGGCCCAGGTCCGCGTCCTGGAAGTGCTCGAGGAGAGCGGCCGCCTCAATCGCTCCGTCGAAGGCTTCGAGGCGAACGACGACCTCCTCCGCCGCGCCCACGAGAATCGCGGGCTTTCCCGCCCCGAGCTCGCCGTCCTCCTCTCGCACTCGAAGATGGCGCTGCAGGACGCGGCCGAGAAGAGCGCGCTGCCGGGCGATCCGACGATGGAGGCCGAGCTCCTCTCCGCCTTCCCGCCGCAGATGCAGGAGCGCCAGCGCGACGCGATCCTCCACCATCGCCTGCGCTGCGAGATCATCGCCACCAAGGTCGCCAACCGCTGCGTCAACCGGCTCGGCATCGTCGCGCCCTTCGCGCTGATCGAGCAGGAAGGCGCCGCGCTCGGCCATGCGGCCACCGCCTTCGTCGCGGCCGAGCGGCTGCTCGGCATGCGGCAGCTCTGGGCGGCGCTCGACGCCGCCGACATCGGCGAGCAGATCCGGCTCGAGCTGTTCGACCGCGCCTCGACCGCGCTCCAGCTCCACATCGCGGACCTGCTGCGCTGCACGACGCCGGAGACGCCGGCGGGCGAGGTCGTCGCCCGGATCGGGCCGGGCCTCGAGAAGCTCAGCGCCGCGCTCGAGGGCCTGCTCCGGCCGGAGCCGCGCGCGCAGGCCGCCGCCCAGCGCGCCCAGCTCGTCAAGATGGGCGCACCGGACGAGATCGCCGCCACGGTCGTTCGCCTCTACGAGCTCAACGGTGCGATCGGCCTCGCGAACCTCGGCCACCGTCTCGAAGCCGACGAGATCGCCCTCACCGAATCCTATACGCGGCTCGGCGAAGTGCTCGGCATCGACTGGGCGCTGTCGGCCGCGCACCGTTTCCAGGCGCGCGACCAGTGGGAGCGGCTGCTCACCGCCGGCCTCGCCCGGGACTTCGAGCAGCTCCGGCTCGAGTTCCTCGAGCGCTGCCGAGGCGACGATCCCGTCGCGGCCGTCGAGCGCTGGGTCGTCGCGCAGGGGCCCCGCATCGACCAGTTCCGCCGCACCGTGGAGCGCGCCCGCACCGCCGCGGTCACCACCGCCCCGATGCTCGCCCAGCTCGCCACGCAGGCAAGAGTGCTGCTGGGACGGTAATTCCTCCCCTCCCGCTTGCGGGAGGGGCCCGGGGGAGGGGTTACCTGGCCGGCGGGCCGGTGGCCGCGAAGAGGCCGCAGCCCACCCCTTGATCCCCTCCCGCACGCGGGAGGGGAGATCAGGCCGCCGCCTGCTCCCGCCTCGCCGCATCCCCGCGCCGGCGGCGGGTACGGAGCCACATGACGATGCCGGTCACCGCCAGCACCGCCGGAGCGATGCCGCCGAGGAAGATGACGATCTGCCAGACGAGGCCCATGCCGTCGCCGTCATGCCAGCGGCGCATGCTGCGCGCCGTCGTCTCCGGGCGCGGCGGCTGCGGCCTCGCCTCGCCGGTCCGGTCATCCACCTTGTACTCGGCCGGCCCGTCGCCGCCTCGGAGCGTCACCGTCCATTGCGGAGACTGGGTTGTCGGCCAGGCGATCGTCCCCGGCCGGCCGCCGGCCCGCGCGACGGCAAGCGCGCCCGCCGTCGCCGCGTCGAGCCGCGTTTCGGCGAGCGGCAGCGGCGGTCCCGCGGGCCGCGGCGCCTTGGCCGCTGCGGCCGGCGGCGCGTTGCCGCCGAACACGCCGGGAAAGGAGATCCAGACGCCGGTGGAGGACAGCATGGCAAGCGGAAGCGCGATCCAGAAGCCGGTCGTGTGATGGAGGTTGGCGTTCACCGTGTCCTGCCGCCGCCACCTGAAGGCCCGCCTCAGCCCGCCGAGCGTCGGCCACCACAGCCACAGGCCGGTGAGCGAGGAGACCAGCATGAAGGCGCCGACCCAGCCGACGATCTGGCGGCCGACGCCCGGCACCATCAGGCTGCCGTGGAGGATGTGGAGCTGGCGGACGAGCCCCTCGTTGCCGCTCGCTGAGTCGAGCACGCGCCCGTCCGCGGGATCGAGCCAGACGGTAGTACGGACGGGCCGGCTGCCGCCGCCCTC
>DASWMB010000248.1:0-6025 GCA_036399955.1 Allosphingosinicella sp.
GCCCATGGCGGCTGGCCGCAGGCTCCGCACAATCCTGCAGCCGGATCCTGGCCGCAGCAGCCCGGCCCTCCCGCCGGTTCGTGGCCGCAGCCGCCGGCACCGGCCGGGTGGGCGCCCCCGCCCTCTCCGGAAGCTAGCGCCTGGCCGCCGGCTCCTCCGCCGCAGACGGGACCGGCCGGACAGCCGGCCGCCGGCTGGCCGCCTGCACCTCCGCCGCCCGCCTCCTGGCCGCAGACACCCGCTCCCGCCGAGTCGCAGCCGTCGCCGCCGCCTCCACCGGCAGAGGCGACCGGCGCGGCCGCCCCCGCGGCCCAGGACCAGCCGACCCACCGCGCCTGCCCCTTCTGCGCGGAGGAGATCAGGGTGGAAGCGGTCAAGTGCCGCTACTGCGGTTCGGCGGTGGAGCCACTCCCCCCGAGCTGAGCGAGTTCGGTCACAGGCTGCTGCCGAGGTTTGGCGAGCGCGTCCAATTGCGTAAGTTCAGGCGATCAGGAGCAACTCGTGCAGGCAAGCCACAAGCAGAGCGACAATTGCGTCTTCGTCGCGCACGATCCGGAGGATGCGCAGGACGCTCATGCCCTCGTGATGGCGCTCGAACAGGCAGGGCTGAGCGTCTGGGTCGGAGCGCGAGACGCAGACCCGACGAGCCCCGGCTATGCCGCCGAGCTGCAAAGCGCCGCGGGCCGCTGCGCTTCCTTCGTGCTGCCGGTCGGAAGCCGCCCCCTCAACGCACAGCCGCTGGGCGAGCTGACCCGCATCGCAGCAGCAGCCGGGCGGCCGATCTATCCGGTTCGCGTCAGCGAGCACGCCGCGCCGCCGCCCTTTCCAGCCCTGGCCGGGGCGAAAGCGTGGATCGATGCGACCGGGCCGCAGCGGGACGAGAATCTGCGGCGCCTTGCGGCAGAGCTGCAGAGCCTTCCGCCGCCGCCGCCGACCCCCTATGGCGCTGCACAGCCGGCTGCCGCGAGCGCCGCCTGGTCGACTCAGCCTGCAGCACCGTCCGGCGGCAAGCGGATCCTCCTGGTCGTGGCGGGCGTGATCATGGTCCTGGCAGGGCTCGCACAGATCGCGCGCGGCCTCGGTGCATTCGACCGCTCCAGCAGCAGCCCGTCGAGCTACGTCGCGCCTCAGGCGACGACTGCCCCGATGTCGACCGGTACCGGCACGACCGTCTACGACATTTGGATGAGGGGGAAATGGGGCTTGAGCGGCACCAATTGCACGGAGTGGATCTACTTCGTGAGCGGCGGCACGGTCAGCGACAATCTCGGCGAAACGGGGACCTGGTCGCTCAACGCGATGAGCCAGACGCTCACTCTCAACCGCGCCGCGGGAACGAGCCAGGTCCAGGTCACCCGCTCGGGCGAGACGCTCATCCTGTTGCACCCCTCGGGACGTCAGGAGTGGCAGCGATGCGCCTGAGGGTCGGCATTCCGGCGCCGCATGCCGGCAACGAAACCATGGGGAGACAGACGTGAACCTTCTCCACCTGTTGATAGTGGCGGTTCTGGGCGCCCTCGGCGGCCTCATTTTCCTGCACGTCAGGCGAGTCGGTCCGACGAGAGCCGCCGCCTCGTGGCCTGTAGCGCCCGGCATCATGCTGGCGACGACCGTCCGGGAGCCAGCGCCGGGCGGTCCGCCGAAATACCAGCCTCTCGTTCACTACCGCTACAACGTCGGCGGCCGCGATTTCGAAGGCGTGCAGCTCCGCCTCGTCGAGACGGCGACATTCGACCGGAACAAGGCCTATGCGGACATCGCGCCTTATGCTCCGGGAACGGCGGTCCATGTCCGCTACAACCCGCAGAGCCCGGACAGGAGCGTTCTCGAGCTCACCCCCGTCAGCTCGCCCTTCCTGCTGATCGCGGGAGGCCTCGTGCTTCTCATCATGCTGGGGATCGGCGCGATCGTCGCCTTGGAGAGCGGCATCTTCGACGAGCCCGCCGCGCCGTACCAGCCGCCGCCGACGACGATGAACGACATGTCCTCCAGCGGTATCGGCAATACCACGACGGGCATGTCCGCGCCCACGCCGACGGCGCCGACGACGGCGGGGGTGAACAACCATCCGACGACGCTCATAGGCAGCTGGACGCGGAGCGGCGACTGCTCCCGGGTGATGCAGTTCCTGGCCGACGGCACGATCATCAATCCCGGCGGCGAACGCGGCACGTGGCGACTCCAGGGAGTGACTTCCCGGCAGAGCCTGATCACGATCAGCGGAGGGGGAACGTCGGTCGGCGCCTGGCTCGACGGGGACGGCGGCTCCAGCTTCGTGCTGACGCCGACGGACGGCAGCGCCCAGTTCACGATCGCGCGCTGCTACTGACGCCACAACTCGGACAGGGGGACGATCAAGATGTTCTGGGCAATCGCGATTGGTGGGGGACTTTTATCGCTCGCGCTTCTGGGCGGCGGCGCACTACTGCTGGCGCGGGCGCAAAAGACGGGCGGCGGCAAAGTGCTGCCGATCGCGCTCATCGTGGCCGGCTGCGCGGTCATGATCGGGACGATCGTCGGAGCGATCCTGGCGAACCCGGAGCAGCCCGTGGGCTCCGCGGCGCATGAGGTCGAGGTCGTCTCGCGCTCGTCGCGATCGCGCCAGTTCTACGTCACGCTGCGGAACGTCGAGACCGGTGAGGTGTACGAAGACATCCGCCTCCGCAGCAGAACCACCGGAAAACGATGCCCCAACGGCCCGCGCCACCTCAACCCGGGACGGCGTTTCGTGGCTCCGTTCACGCTTTGGGAGAACCGGAATACGGGCGTGCGCACCGAGGCGCCGAACGCCGTGGAACTCGGCCGCATCATGTGTTGATCGCCGTCGTCTGGGGAAAGGTCGCGGCGAGCCCCGAAGCGGCCGCCCTCAGTCGCCGCCGCCGCCGAAGGGATTCTTCGACCCGCGAAAGGTCAGGCGGATCGGCACGGCGCCGAAGCCGAGCTCGCGCCTGAGGCCGTTCACCAGGTAGCGGCGGTAGCTTTCGGCGAGCAGCTCGGTGCGGTTGCCGAAGACGACGAAGGCGGGCGGGCGCGTGTTCACCTGCGTGATGTAGCGCAGCTTGATCCTCTTGCCGCCGGGCGCGGGCGGCGGATTGCGCTCCACCGCCTCCTCGAACCAGCGGTTGAGCTGGCCCGTCGAGACGCGGCGCGACCAGATCTCGCGGATCTCGAAGGCGGCGGCGATCAGCTGGTCGATGCCCTTGCCGGTGATCGCCGAGACGGTGAGCAGCGGCACGCCGGGCGCCTGCGCCAGCCCCTCGGCGAGGGCGGCACGGATGCCCTGGAAGAGGCTGCTCGCGTCTTGCGCCACGTCCCACTTGTTGATCGCGATGAGGAGCGCGCGGCCTTCCTGGAGGACGTGGTCGGCGATCCTCAGATCCTGCGCCTCGAGGCCGAGCGTCGCATCGAGCAGCAGCACGACGACCTCGGCGAAGTCGACCGCGCGGCGCGCGTCGGCGACCGACAGCTTTTCGAGCTTGTCCTGCACCCGCGCCTTCTTGCGCATGCCCGCGGTGTCGATCAGCCGCACCGGCCGCGGCGTGCCGTCCGGCGCCTGCCATTCCCAGTCGATCGCGATCGAATCGCGCGTGATCCCCGCCTCGGGCCCGGTGATCAGCCGTTCCTGCTCGAGTATCCGGTTGATCAGCGTCGACTTGCCCGCGTTCGGCCGCCCGACGATGGCGAGCTTGAGCGGCCCCTCCCCTTCCTCCTCGTCGGCATCCTCGTCCTCCGGCTTCTCGAGATGCAGGACGAGCTGCTCGAACAGGTCGCCGACGCCTTCGCCATGCTCGGCGCTGATCGCGACCGGCTCGCCGAAGCCGAGCGCATAGGCGTCGAACAGCCCGGCATCGCCTGCGCGGCCCTCGGCCTTGTTGGCGCCGAGGATCACCGGCGTGTCGGCGGCGCGGAGCCAGCGGGCGATCTCCTCGTCCAGCGGGGTGACGCCGGCGCGCGCGTCGATCAGGAAGAGTGCGACGTCCGCCTCCTCGACCGCCGCCTCCGTCTGGCGGCGCATCCGGCCGGGCAGGGTCTCGGGATCCTCGTCCTCGTAGCCGGCGGTATCGATCACGCGGAATTCGAGGCCGAGCAGGCTCGCCTCGCCCTCGCGCCGGTCGCGGGTGACGCCGGGCCGGTCGTCGACGAGCGCGAGCTTGCGGCCGACGAGCCGGTTGAAGAGCGTCGACTTGCCGACATTGGGCCGGCCGACGATCGCGACGGTGGGGAGCCTCGCCATGGCCCCCGCACCTGCCCGCCGCGGCGGGCGCGGTCAACCGGCGGCGGCGGCGGTCACTGCGGCTTCGGCGCCGCCGGGGCGGGCGGCGCGAAGCTGGTCCGGCCGATCTCGCGGATGCGGCCGCCCGCTTCCGAGCCTTCGACCAGCTCGTAGCCGAGCAGGGCGAAGATCCGCCCGCCGATGAAGATCGGCCGGGCGTTGCCGTACCAGTCGACGCAGGAGGCGACGCAGCCGTCGTCGCTCTGCGTCCCCGCCGTCGCGCGGGCGGCGAGCTCGCCGGCCTGGGCGAGCCGTCCGCCGCTCCGCCTCAGGAACAGCATCGCGGCCGACAGGCGCGGAGACGAGCCGGGCTGCGGCACATTCCGCGCGACCGGCAGGCCGAGGATGCCGGCCGAGCCGTCGGCTGAGCCGGGGTCGGCGCGGAAGAAGAAGGAGTGGCTGCGCGTCTCGCCCTGCTGCGCCGAGGGCAGGCGGAACTCCTCGGCGACGCGGGGCGTGGCATGCCGGAGGTCGACCGCGGTGAAGCCGAGGGCGCCGCCGCCGGTGCCGATGACGATGCCGTCGCGCCCGATGGCGTCGAGCCGCTCGACGCCGTGGCCGAGCGCCAGCCGCGTCGCGCTGCGATCCGCGAGCGAGACGGCGACGACCGAGCCGCTCGCCGGTGTCGGGGCGCCGTAGAGGAGATGATCTCCGACGAAGCGGTTCTGCAGATTCCAGCTTTCCCCCTCCGGCTTCGGCAAAGGCGAATAGTGTCGTAGCGGCACCTCCCGCACACCGTCCGCAAAGGCGGCCATCGGGATCGACAGCAGGGCAAGGTCGCCATGCGTCGCCTCCGCGGACCACATCGAGTCGCCTCCGCTCCTCTCGGACCGCACGAGAACCTGAAGCGCCGCTCGCCGCACGTCCGGCATGAAGCTGAACTGGTCGACCGGCGCTCCTCGCGCGGCAACGGCCGAGGGCCTGCTGCTGTCGAAGGGGAGCCGGTAGACGAGCGCGGTGGCGCCGCCGCGGCGGACGGGGTCGTGCTCGGTCCAGAGATAGACGGCGTTCTGCGACACGAAGAAGGTGCGCGAGGAGCTTCCGAGGACAACCCGCGATGCGCAATCGAGCACCGGCGCCGCAAGGTCGCAGCTGGTGACGCTGTGGAGGGTGTCGATGGTCTTCGCGCGCGAGCCCCTGAGGCCCGCCGGCACATAGACGTCGCGGGCGGCGGCGATGCGGCGGAAGCCGCCGGCCGGCGCGGCGCCCGCCCGCCACCGGCGGATGCCGGGCAGGGACGCGAGCGGATCGCCCTCGCTGCGGAGCTCGAGCGGAGAATAGAGGACGAGACGGCTGCCGATCAGCCGGCTCGCATAGTTGCGCGAGGAATAATAATCGTTGGACTTGAGCTGGTAGCTGTCCTCGAAGGACAGCCGCCCATCGGCATCGAGCCGGAACCGGTTCACCTCCGAGGCGCCGCGCCGATAGCTGTAGCCGATCACCACCACGCGGTCGCCCGACACGAGCATCTCGTCATACCAGTCGCCGCTGCCGTCGACGCCGGGGGGGAAGGCGTCGATCGCCGAGACCGGACGCATCTCCCCGCCCGCGATCGAGACCGTGAACAGTCGCCCGCGGCGCAGGATGACGAGCGTATCGCCACGAAGCTTGACGATGCCGCCCTCGTCGACGCCGGCGACCTGCGTGTTTGTGATGCCGGGCACGGGCGGCGGCGGGGCGGCGGCGGCAGTTCCGTCCGGCATTGTCCGCGACATAGGTGGCGCCGGGACTGGCGCCGGCATCGGGATGGGA
>DASWMB010000249.1:0-9248 GCA_036399955.1 Allosphingosinicella sp.
GCCCTGCCCTACATCCAGCGCTTCCACGGCAAGTCGGTCGTCGTGAAACTGGGCGGCGCGGCGATCGATGCGGAGCTCGACCGCGCGCTGGCGCAGGACGTGCTGCTGCTCCGCTCGGTCGGCGTGCGCTGCGTGCTGGTCCATGGCGGGGGGCCGCAGGTCAATGAGCTGATGCGCAGGATGGGCAAGGAACCGGTGTTCAAGGACGGCATGCGGGTGACCGACGCCGAGACGCTGGAGATCGTCCGGATGGTGCTGGTCGGCAAGATCAACCGCGACCTCGTCGGCACGATCAACCGCGAGACCAGCGAGGAGCCGGTCGCGGTCGGCGTCTCGGGGGAGGACGGCGGACTGCTGACGGTGACGCCGCGCGAATCGGCGCTCGGCTTCGTCGGCGACGTCAGCCACGTCCGCGCCTCGGTGCTCAACCGGCTGCTCGACGAAGGCCTGACGCCGGTCGTCTCGACGATCGGCGCCGACCAGGGCGGCCAGCCCTACAACATCAACGCCGACGAGGCGGCGCGGGCGATCGCGGTGGCGATGGCGGCCGAGAAGATCGTCTATCTGACCGCCGCGCCCGGGCTGCTCGAGGACATCGGCGACGAAGGCTCGCTGGTGCCGCGGCTGACCTCGGCCGAGCTTCGCGAGCGGATCGAGCATGACAGCGTCAGCGCGGGCATGATCCCGAAGCTGCGCGCCTGCGCGGACGCGGTCGACGGCGGCGTCGGCTCGGCCCACATCATCGACGGGCGCGTCGCGCATTCGCTGCTGATCGAGGTCCTGACCGACGAGGGCATCGGCACGATGGTGAAGAGGGAGGCGAACTGGTGAGGGACCTCATTTCGATCGCCGACCTGACGCGCGAGGAGCTGGAGCGGCTGCTCGACGACAGCGAGCGCGACCTCAGGCGGCCGCTCGCCGGCAAGGGCGTCGCTCTGGTCTTCCAGAAGCCGAGCGCCCGGACCCGCAACTCGATGGAGATGGCGGTCGTGCAGCTAGGCGGCCACCCGGTCTACATCCAGAAGGAGGAGGTCGGCCTCGGCACCCGCGAGAGCGCCGAGGACGTGGCGCGCACCCTCGCCTGCTACCACTCCGTCATTGCCGCGCGGGTCATGGACCATCGCGATCTCCTCGCCATCGCCGAGGCGACCGAGACGCCGGTGCTGAACATGCTGTCCGACAAGGCGCATCCGCTGCAGGCGCTGGCGGACCTCCTGACGGTAAGGCAGCTCGTCGGCCGGATCGAAGGGGCGCGGATCGCCTATGTCGGCGACGGCGACAACAATGTCTGCCGCTCGCTCGCCGAGGGCTGTGCCTTGCTCGGCGCCGAGCTCAGGATCGCGAGCCCGGCAGGCTATGGCCTGAGCGACGCGCCCGAAGGCATCGTCCAGACGGAGGATCCCGCGGAGGCGGTGGAGGGCGCGGACATGGTCTATACCGACGTCTGGGTCTCGATGGGTCAGGACGCGGAAGCGGAGGCGCGGCTGGCGGCGCTCGCGCCTTATCAGGTCGACGAGCCGCTGATGGCGCGCTCGCCCGGCGCGCGCTTCCTCCACTGCCTCCCCGCCCGGCGGGGGGAAGAAGTGACGGCGGGGGTGATCGACGGGCCGCAAAGCGCGGTGTGGCAGCAGGCGGAGAACCGCATGCACACCGCGCGGGCGGCGTTGGCGTGGATGGTGCGGGACTGAGGGGGGTCGCAGCGACGATCCTCCCCTGCAAGGGGAGGGGGACCGCACGAAGTGCGGTGGAGGGGTATCGGCGGCTGAGGATTTCCTCCGACGCCGACACCCCTCCGTCAGGCCTGCGGCCTGCCACCTCCCCTTGCAGGGGAGGACCAACGCGATGACCGACGCCCGCCAGCGGCGCCAGAAGGCGATATCAGACCTCATCCGCGCCGAGCCGCTCGCCAGCCAGGAGGAGGTGACGGCGCGGCTCGCGGAGCTCGGCTATGCGGTGACGCAGGCGACGGTGTCGCGCGATCTCGACCAATTGGGCGCGGTCAAGGTGAAGCGCGGCGGCGTCCTTTCCTATGCGCTTCCCGAGCAGCTCGGCGACAGCGACTGGGCGGCGGCGCGGCTGGCGCGGATCTTCGCCGACTGGGTGCTTTCGGTCGAGGCCGCGGGGACGCTGATCGTGCTGCGGACGCCGCCCGGCTCCGCCCATCTCGTCGGCCTCGCGCTCGACCAGGCGAAGCTCGAGGAGGTCGCCGGCACGATCTGCGGCGACGACACATTGTTCGTGGCCCTTCGCGACGGCGTGGTGCCGGGGACGATCGAACATCGCTTCCGACAGTTGACGAGTGGCCCGGACACGCCGTCACCCCGGACCTGATCCGCGGTCCATGAACGCGGAGGCCGGCGCAACCTACCCGGCGCTTTCGTTCATGGATGCCGGATCAGGTCCGGCATGACGGGCTTTGAATTCGAACCAGGACAGAGACCTTCAGCATGACCCATCCCCACCCCAAGAAGGTCGTGCTCGCTTATTCCGGCGGGCTCGACACCTCGATCATCCTCAAGTGGCTGCAGACCGAATATGGCGCGGAGGTCGTCACCTTCACCGCCGATCTCGGCCAGGGCGAGGAGGTGGAGCCGGCGCGGGCGAAGGCCGAATTGCTCGGCATCCCGCCGGCGAACATCTATATCGAGGACTTGAGGGAAGAGTTCGTCCGCGACTTCGTCTTCCCGATGTTCCGCGCCAACACCGTCTATGAAGGCCAGTATCTCCTCGGCACCTCGATCGCCCGGCCGCTGATCGCCAAGCGCCAGATCGAGATCGCCCGCGAAGTCGGCGCCGACGCGGTCTGCCACGGCGCCACCGGCAAGGGCAACGACCAGGTCCGCTTCGAGCTCGGCTATTATGCGCTGGAGCCGGACATCCGCGTCATCGCGCCCTGGCGGGAGTGGGAGCATGCGAGCCGGGAGCACCTCCTCGCATTTGCGGAACGGCATGGCATCCCGATCGCCAAGGACAAGCGCGGCGAGGCGCCCTTCTCGATCGACGCCAACCTCCTCCACTCCTCCTCCGAAGGAAAGGTGCTCGAGGATCCGTCGGTCGAGGCGCCGGAATATGTCCACCAGCGCACCGTCTCGCCCGAGGACGCGCCCGACAAGGCGACGGTGATCGAGATCGGCTTCGAGCGCGGCGACCCCGTCTCGATCGACCGCGAGCCGCTCTCGCCCGCTGCTCTCCTCACCCGCCTCAACGAGCTCGGCCGCGACAACGGCATCGGGCGCCTCGACCTGGTCGAGAACCGCTTCGTCGGCATGAAGTCGCGCGGCGTCTACGAGACGCCGGGCGGGACGATCCTGCTCGCCGCCCATCGCGGCATCGAATCGATCACGCTCGATCCCGGCGCCATGCACCTCAAGGACGAGCTGATGCCGCGCTACGCGCAGCTCATCTACAACGGCTTCTGGTTCGCGCCCGAGCGGGAGATGCTGCAGGCGCTGATCGACCGGAGCCAGGAGCATGTCTCCGGCACCGTGCGGTTGAAGCTCTACAAGGGCAATGCCACCGTGATCGGCCGCGAGAGCGCGCTCGCTTTGTACGACCAGGACCTCGTCACCTTCGAGGAAGGCTCGACGAGCTACGACCAGCGCGACGCCGCCGGCTTCATCCGCCTCAACGCGCTGCGCCTCAGGATCGCGGCGGCGCGGGCGCGGCGGCAAGCATAAACGCAGAATTTACATTGGAAACGCCGTGTAAATAGCTGCTTTTGCTTGTCTTTTTATTTGACAGCCACTTGCCTTCCGGCCTAGCTTCGTCTCCGCACGATCGACGCGGGGATGGTGCTTCTACAGAATTGGGATTGGGCCGCCGCCGATGCGGCCCGGGCGAGGGGATTGTCATGGCCATGTATGTGTACGCCACGGACGGCGAGGCTCTGGGCTTCCTGTACGACGGCTTCGTCTTCGACCTGGAGGGGACGCCGCTCGGCCGCGTCCTCGGCTCGCGCGTCCACCGGCTCGACGGCTCCTATGCCGGCGAGTGGTTCCACCAGATGGTCGTCGACCGCCGCCCGGTCCCCGCCCGCTCCGTCTTCGCGGCGACGCCGCAGGGGCGGCCGAGCGTGCCGCCGCGTCCGGAGCCGAGGCGCCCGGTCGCCGAGTACCGGCTCTATCCCGACGCCTTCCATGCGCTCTACGTCGCCGAGGACATTTACCAGCACGCCGCCGAATAGCGTCAGCAGGCCAGTTCCCTGAGCGGCCGGGCCGCGTCGGCGAGATCGGACGGCGCGACGCGGGCGCCGGTCTCGACGAGGCGGCGGCCCTGGGCATAGTCCCGGACCGCGTTGACGCAATCCAGCGCGATGACGCGGCCCTGCGCCAGATAGACGAGCGAGAAGCTGCCCGCGGCCGGATCGCCGCGCGTGACGATCTCGTCGTAGCCGAGCCAGAGGCCGACGCTCTGGAGCTTGAGGTCGTACTGGTTCGACCAGAACCAGGGCACGGCGTGATAGGGGCGCGGCTGACCGGCGATATCGCGCGCGGCCGCTGCCGCCATGTCATTCGCGTTCTGGACGGACTCGAGGCGGATGCGGGCGCCTCCGGCCCAGCGGCTGTCGTGGAGCGCGCAATCGCCGACCGCCCAGACGTCCGCTAGCGAGGTCCGGCAATGCACGTCGACGAGGACGCCGTTGCCGCCCGCCGCCCCCGCCTCGAGCAAAGGTGCGGCCGCGGCATCGATGCCGATGCCGGCGACGACGAGGTCCGAGGGGACGGTGTCCCCGCCGGCACGGACCCAGCCTTCGCCGATCGCCTCGACCTGCGCGCCGAGCCGCAGGTCGACGCCCTCGGCCCGGTGGCGCGCCTCGACGAAACGCGACAGGGGCTCGCCGGCGACGCGGGCGAGGACGCGGTCCAGCGCCTCGAACAGCACCACTTGCCTGCCGAGCTTGCGCATCGCCGCGGCGGTCTCGAGCCCGATATAGCCGCCGCCGATCACCGCCACCCGGCGCACGCCGGGCAGCAGCGCCCGGATGCGGTCGACGTCCTTGAGGCTGCGCACCACATGCGCGAGGCTCGCGCCGGGACAGGGCAGCCGCTTCGGCACCCCGCCGGCCGCCCATACGAGACGGCCGTAGCCGATCTCGTCCCCGTCCGCGCAGGCGAGCCGCCGCGCGTCGGGATCGACGCGCACGACCTCCCTGCCGGTCAGCACGTCGATCTCCCGCTCGCGCCAGAACCCTTCCGGCCGGACCAGCAGCCGCTCCCGCTCCTTCTCGCCGGTGAGATATTCCTTCGACAGCGGCGGCCGCTCGTAAGGCAGGTCCGTCTCCCGCCCGATCAGCGCGACCGTGCCTTCGAAGCCGAGCTGCCGGAGGTGGATCGCCGCCTGCGCCCCGCCATGCCCGGTCCCGACGATCGCGACGTCAAAGTGCCTCATGCCCCTCCCTCACCAGACGCGCCCTGTTCCGCCAAGCCGTTTCTCGCCTATAGAGGCGCCGAAGGAGAGGTTCATGCGGATCGCGTGCCTCGGCGGGGGACCGGCCGGGCTCTATTTCGCCATCTCGATGAAGCTGCGCGATCCGGGGCACGAGATCGACCTGTTCGAGCGCAACCGCGCCGACGACACGTTCGGCTGGGGCGTCGTCTTCTCCGACCAGACGGTCGAGAACCTGATCGCCAACGACCCCGTCTCCGGCGCCGTGATCCGCGGCGAGTTCGCCCATTGGGACGACATCGACGTCCATATCCATGGCGAGACCATCCGCTCCTCCGGCCACGGCTTCATCGGCATCGGCAGGAAGCGGCTCCTCAACATCCTGCAGGAGCGGGCGGAGGCGCTCGGGGTCCGCCTCCATTTCGAGCATGAGGCGAGCCCGCGGCTGGAGGACTGGGCGGGATACGACCTCGTCATCGCCGCCGACGGCGCCAACAGCCGCATCCGCACCGCCTATCAGGAGCATTTCGGCCTCGACGTTCAGGTGCGGAAGAACAAGTTCTTCTGGTTCGGCACGCGACGGGTGTTCGACGCCTTCACCTTCGCCTTCGAGGAGACCGAGGCCGGCTGGGTCTGGGCCCATGCCTACCGCTTCGACGCGGGCCTCTCGACCTTCATCGTCGAGATGGCGCCCGAGACCTGGGAGCGGCTCGGCCTCGGTGCGATGGACCAGGACGAGGCGATCGCG
Organism: Allosphingosinicella sp.; assembly: GCA_036399955.1. Lineage (GTDB taxonomy): Bacteria > Pseudomonadota > Alphaproteobacteria > Sphingomonadales > Sphingomonadaceae > Allosphingosinicella. The sequence goes on from DASWMB010000249.1 coordinate 6,134, forward strand.
CTTAGTGAGCGCATCTTCGCGAAATACCTGGACGGCCATCCGCTGATGTCGAACGCGCGGCACCTGCCGGGGCCGCAGGCGTGGCTCCAGTTCCGCCGGATCATCTGCGACCGCTGGTCCTACGGAAAGCTGATCCTCCTCGGCGACGCCGCCCATACCGCCCATTTCTCGATCGGCTCGGGCACCAAGCTCGCGCTCGAGGACGCGATCAAACTCGCCGAGGTGCTGAACCGCCCCGGGCTCGGCCGCGAGGAGGCGCTGGCAGAATATCAGGCCGAGCGGAACCTCGAGGTGCTGAAGCTGCAGAACTCCGCGCGCAACTCCACCGAGTGGTTCGAGACGCTGGAGCGCTACCTCCATTTCGAGCCGATCCAGTTCGCTTACTCGCTGCTCACCCGCTCGCAGCGGGTCAGCCACGAGAATCTGCGCCTGCGCGACAGGCCGTGGCTGGAGGGCGTCGAGCGCTGGTTCCAGTCGAAGGCGCGCGGGAGCCCCGTCAACGACCCGGCGCCGCCGATGTTCGCGCCCTATCGCCTGCGCGGGCTGGAGCTCGCCAATCGAGTCGTCGTCTCGCCGATGGCGATGTATTCGGCCGTCGACGGCGTTCCGAACGACTTCCACCTCGTCCATTACGGCACGCGCGCGCAGGGCGGCGCCGGCCTCGTCTATACCGAGATGACCTGCGTCTCGCCGGAGGGACGGATCACGCCCGGCTGCACGGGGATGTACGCGCCCGAGCACGTCGCGGCGTGGCGGCGAATCGTCGATTTCGTCCGCGCCAATTCCGAGGCGAAGATCTGCCTGCAGGTCGGCCATTCGGGGCCGAAGGGTTCGACGAAGGTCGGCTGGGAGGGGTATGACGTGCCGCTCGAAAGCGGCAACTGGCCGGTCATGGCGGCCTCCGACGTGCCCTGGTCGCCGCGCAACCAGGTGCCGCGGCCGATGACCCGCGCCGACATGGACGAAGTCGTCGCGCAGTTCGTCATGGCGGTCCGGATGGGCGAAGCGGCGGGCTTCGACATGGTCGAGCTCCACGCCGCCCACGGCTATCTGCTGTCGAGCTTCATCACGCCGCTGATGAACCGGCGCACCGACGACTATGGCGGCAGCCTCGGCAACCGCCTGCGCTTCCCGCTCGAGGTGTTCGCCGCGATGCGCGCGGCCTGGCCGGCGGAAAAGCCGATGTCGGTCCGCATCTCGGCCACCGACTGGATGGGGGAAGACGGCATCGGACCGGAGGATGCTGTCGCGATCGGCCGCGCCTTCTGGGCCGAGGGCGCCGACCTGATCGACGTCTCGGCAGGCCAGACCTGGGCGGAATGCTCGCCGGTCTACGGCCGCATGTTCCAGACGCCCTTTGCAGACCGCCTACGCAACGAGGGCCGCGTCGCGACGATGGCGGTGGGCAACATCTACGAGCCCGACCATGTGAACTCGATCCTCGCCGCCGGCCGCGCCGACCTCGTCGCCTTGGCCCGCCCCCACCTCGTCGATCCGATGTGGACCCTGCGCGCCGCCGCGGCGCAGGATTATCGCGGCCAGCGGGTGCCGCCCCAATATCTCGGCGGCATGGCCCAGCTGGCGAGGAACCTGGCGCGTGAAGCGGAGCTCAAGGCATGAGGCCGGCGCGTGCCCTCACCCTCCCACCTGCCTTCGGCAGGCGGGCCCCTCCCTCTCCCCTGAAGGGAGAGGGGTTTAGCGCATCGACTCCCCTCTCCCACTTGGGAAGAGGGAGGGGCCCATTGCGCAAGCAATGGGAGGGTGAGGGCAAGTGAGGCTGAGCGGACAGCACGCCCTCGTCACCGGCGGGGGGACCGGCATCGGCGCGGCGATCGCAAGGGCGCTCGCGGCCGAGGGGGCAAGGCTCACACTTGTCGGCCGCCGCCGCGAACCGCTCGAGACGCTTTGCGAAAGCCTCCGTTCGTCCCGAGCGAAGTCGAGGGGCGCGGGCACAGACCCCGAGCAGCGCCCCTCGACTGCGCTCGGGACGAACGAGGGGGTGGGCGTCGCACAAGCAGACGTCGGCGTTCGCGCAGAGGTAGATCGTGCTTTTGACAGGGCCCGTGAAGCCCAAGGCCCGATCACCATCCTCATCAACAATGCCGGCGCCGCCTCGGGAATCCCCTTCGCGAAAATCACGGCAAGCCTCTGGCGCGACATGCTCGCCGTCAACCTCGACGGCATGTTCCACTGCTGCCAGGCCGCCCTCCCGGACCTCCTGGCGGCAGAGCAAGGGCGCATTGTCACCGTCGCCTCGATGGCGGGACTTCACGGCTTTGCTTACGCCGCGCCATATATCGCCGCCAAGCACGGTGCCGTCGGCCTCACCCGCGCGCTCGCCGCCGAATATGCAAAGACGCACCTTCGCGTGAACGCGGTCTGCCCCGGCTTCGTCGAGACCGGGATGACGGTGCAGTCCGTCGAGACGATCAGCGCGAAGACCGGCCGCAGCGCCGAGGACGCACGCGCCGAGCTCGCGCGCCTCAATCCTTCCGGCCGGCTGATCTCGCCGCAGGAGGTCGCCGCCGCCGTGCTTGACCTCGTCCTCTCGGAACGGAACGGTGAGGCCGTGGAGATCGCATGAACCCGGAAACCTTTGCGCCTCAGCATTTCCTCTGGGCCTTCGAGGCCGGCGTCGCCACGGTGACGCTGAACCGCCCGGAGCGGAAGAACCCGCTCACCTTCGAAAGCTATGCCGAGCTTCGCGACGCCTTTCGCGCCCTCGTCTATGCGCGCGAGGTCAAGGCAGTGGTGGTGGCCGGGGCGGGCGGCAATTTCAGCTCCGGCGGCGACGTCCACGAGATCATCGGTCCGCTCACCCGCATGGGCATGCCCGCTCTGCTCGACTTCACGCGCATGACCGGCGACCTCGTCAAGGCGATGCGAGGCTGCCCGCAGCCGATCGTCGCGGCGGTGGACGGCGTCTGCGTCGGTGCCGGCGCGATCGTCGCCATGGCCTCGGACCTCCGCCTCGCCACCCCAGAGGCGAAGTCCGCCTTCCTGTTCACCCGCGTCGGCCTCGCCGGCTGCGACATGGGCGCCTGCGCCATCCTCCCGCGCATCGTCGGCCAGGGACGCGCCGCGGAATTGCTCTACACCGGCCGCGCCATGACCG
>DASWMB010000250.1:0-26772 GCA_036399955.1 Allosphingosinicella sp.
GTCCCCGCCAACAATGCCCGCTATGCCGTCAACGCGGCGAACGCGCGCTGGGGAAGCCTCTACGACGCGCTCTACGGGACCGACGCGATCGCGCCGCCGGTCGCCGGCGGCTACGATCCCGGCCGCGGCGGCGCCGTGATCGCGAAGGCGAAGGCCTTCCTCGACGAGGCCGTTCCCCTCTCGGAGGGGACTCACGCCGAGGTCAGCCGTTACACCGTCGAGGGCGATCGGCTGCTGGCGTGGCGCGGCGGGACGCGGAGCGCGCTGGCGCAGCCCGGGAAGTTCGCGGGCTTCCGCGGCGACGCTGCGGACCCCGCGGCCATCCTTCTCCGCAACAACGGCCTCCACATCGAAATCGCGCTCGACCGCGGCCGGTCGCCGGGACGGGACGACCCCGCCGGCGTCGCGGACATCCTCCTCGAAGCCGCGGTGAGCACGATCATCGACTGCGAGGATTCCGTCGCCGCCGTCGACGCTGCCGACAAGGTCCTCGTCTATCGCAACTGGCTGGGGCTGATGAACGGATCGCTGACCGCCTCGGTGGACAAGGGGGGCATCAGGAAGGAGCGCAGGCTCGCGGAAGATCGAACCTATCAGGGGCCGACGGGAGAGGCTGTCACGCTGCCGGGCCGGTCGCTCCTGCTCGTGCGCAACGTCGGCCATCACATCGCGACCGATGCCGTCCTCTGGCGGGGCGAGCCGGCGTCCGAAACCGTCCTCGACGCGCTGGTGACCGCGCTCTGCGCGATGCACAACCGCGGCGATCCGCGGCGGGCGGCGAACAGCCGGCACGGCTCGATCTACATCGTCAAGCCCAAGCTGCACGGCCCGGCCGAGGTGGACCTCGCCGTTCAGCTCTTCGCGCGGGTCGAGACGGTCCTGGCCCTTGCCCCCAACATGATGAAGATCGGCGTCATGGACGAGGAAAGGCGGACCAGCGCCAACCTCGCCGCCTGCATCCACGCCGCACGCGATCGGATCGTCTTCGTCAACACCGGCTTCCTCGATCGCACCGGCGACGAGATCCACACCGCGATGGACCGCGGCGCCGTGGTGCGGAAGAACGCGATGAAAGGCGAGGCCTGGCTCCTTGCCTATGAAGAGCGCAATGTCGGGACTGCGCTGGCCTGCGGCTTCCAGGGACGGGCGCAGATCGGGAAAGGGATGTGGGCGGCGCCCGACCGCATGGCCGACATGCTGGCACAGAAGGCGGCGCACCCTGCCAGCGGCGCAAGCACCGCCTGGGTCCCGTCGCCCACCGCCGCCGTGTTGCACGCGATGCACTATCACCAGGTCGACGTGGCCGCGATCCAGGACCGCCTCTCGGCAGCGCCTGCGACGGGAGGGATGGACGGCCTGCTGACAGCCCCGCTGCTGGGCGAGGCCATGCCTTCTCCGGACGAAATCCGCGAGGAGATCGAGAATAATTGCCAAGGCATCCTCGGCTATGTCGTGCGCTGGATCGACCACGGGATCGGCTGCTCCAAGGTTCCGGACATCCACAATGTCGGCCTGATGGAGGACCGGGCGACGCTTCGGATCAGTGCGCAGCATATCGGCAACTGGCTGCGCCACGGGCTGGTCTCCGAAGCCGAGGTGGTGGACGCGCTGAGGAAAATGGCGCTGGTGGTCGACAGCCAGAACGCGGCGGACCCGCACTATGCGCCGATGGCGCCCGGCTATGACGGGCCCGCATTCCGCGCCGCGAAGGACCTGATCTTCAAGGCCGGCGAGCAACCGAACGGCTATACCGAATTCCTGCTCCATCACTGGCGACGCGCCGCGAAGGCGCTCTGAGGCCCAGGTGACGGGTCTCGCCGTTTTCTTCTTCGTCACCGCCCTAGTGTACGCGGCAGTAGGGTTTGGAGGCGGTTCGACCTACAATGCTTTGCTCGTGCTCGGCGGCGCGGCCTATCGAGCCGTTCCGATCGTGGCGCTCGCCTGCAACATCCTCGTCGTCTCGGTGGGGAGCTGGCGGTTCGCGCAATCAGGTCATGTCGACTGGCGGCGCAGCTGGCCGCTGTTCACCTTGTCCGTCCCGTTTGCCTGGCTCGGCGGACGGCTGGTCGTGGCCGAGCTCGTCTTCGTCGGGCTGCTTGCATTCGCCTTGCTCGCCGCGGGGCTGCTGATGCTGTGGCAGCCTTACTGGCAGCAGGAGCGCCCGCCGCGCGCGACTGCGCGCTGGGTCGAGCCCCTCGCGGGCGGCTTCCTCGGCTTCCTCGCCGGAGTGGTCGGTATTGGCGGGGGTATCTTCCTCGCGCCCTTGCTCTACGTGCTCCGCTGGGGGCCGCCGCGCGCGATCGCCGGCACCTGCGCGCTCTTCATCCTGGTGAACTCGATCTCGGGACTGGCCGGGCAGCTGGCGAAAGGCGGCGGCGGTTTCGATGTGCTCGCTGCTTACTGGCCGCTCTTTCCGGCGGTGCTGGCTGGCGGGCTGATCGGCGCGACGCTCGGCAGCAGGCGGCTCGATCCCAAATATGTCCGTTTGCTCACCGCCCTGCTCATCCTCTATGTTGCGGTCCGGCTGGCCATCCGCTTCTATGGCGAGACCTTGGGAGCCGGCGCGTGATCGATCCGTTCGGACGGAAAATCAGCTATTTGCGGCTGTCGGTCACCGACCGCTGCGACCTGCGCTGCACCTATTGCATGCCCGAGCGCATGACGTTCCTGCCGCGCGCGGACCTGCTCGGCCTCGACGAGCTCGACCGGCTCGCCGCCGCCTTCGTCCGCAAGGGCGTGCGCAAGCTGAGGCTGACCGGCGGCGAGCCGCTGGTGCGCAAGGATTTCATGGACCTGGTCCGCGGCCTGTCCCGCTTCCTTCGCGGGGGCGCGCTCGACGAGCTGACCCTCACCACCAACGGCAGCCGGCTCGACCAACATGCGGAGGCCCTCGCGCACTGCGGCGTCCGGCGGGTCAATGTCTCGCTCGACAGCCTCGATCCTCCTACCTACGCCCGCATCACCCGCGGCGGCCGCGTCGCCGACGCCGTCGCCGGCATCGATGCCGCGCTCGCCGCCGGTCTCGCCGTCAAGATCAACGCCGTCGCGCTGGCCCACGACAATCTCCACGAACTCGTCGCGCTGGCGGAATGGGCGCATGCACGGCGCGCGGACCTCACAATCATCGAGGTCATGCCGCTGGGTTCGGTCGAGGCGGACCGCGCCGACCAGTTCGTGCCGCTGACGGAGGTCCGCCGACGGTTCGAAAGACGATGGACGCTGACAGATCTCGCCCAGCGCACCGGTGGGCCCGCGCGGTACGTGCGGACCGACGAAGGCGGGACGATCGGCTTCATCGCCCCCTTGAGCCGCAATTTCTGCGACGGCTGCAATCGGGTGCGGGTGACCTGCACCGGCGAGATGTATCTGTGCCTCGGCCAGGCGGCCAAGGCCGATCTTCGTGCGCCGCTCCGTGCCTCGGCCGACGACGCTCTCCTCGATGGCGCGATCGACGCCGCGATCGCCCGCAAGCCGCTCGGCCACGATTTCGTGATCGCGGGGCGGGGCGCGGCCCCGGCCGTCGAACGGCACATGTCGGTGACGGGCGGCTGACGGTGGCGACGATCCACTTCCTCGGCCGGCTGCAGGACGCGGTCGGAACAAGCGCGCTCACGGTGGCGCTGCCGGGCGGCGTGCGCGATGCGGAGAGCCTGCGCGCCTGGCTGGGCCGCGATCATCCGGCGCTGCGCGAGCCTTCGGTCAGGATCGCCGTCAATTCGTCGCTGCACCCGGGCAACGCGCCGCTTGCCGAGGGGGACGAGATCGCCTTCCTCCCGCCGATGAGCGGCGGATGATACGCCTTGAGGCCGAGCCGTTCGACGCCGGCGTCGAGCTCGCGTCCTTCGCCGCCTCGGCGCCGGGCGCCGGCGCGATCGCCTCCTTCGTCGGCCTCGTCCGCTGCGAGAGCGGCGGCCGCGACGTCTCGGGCCTCGAGCTTCAGCATTATCCCGGCCTTACCGAGAAGACGCTCGCGGCGATCGCGGCAGATGCGCGCGCCCGCTTCGAGCTCACATCGCTCGTCATCGTCCACCGCTACGGCGCGATGGAGCCCGGCGAGCCGATCGTCTTCGTCGCGGCGGCGGCGGCGCATCGCCGGGCCGCCTTCGACGCGGTCGACTATATGATGGACCTCCTGAAGACCGAGGCGGCGTTCTGGAAGCGGGAGCATGGGCCTCAAGGCCCGCGCTGGATCGAGGCGCGCGCCGCGGACCTCGACGATCGGGCGAGGTGGGGATGAGCGAAGGCTTCGTTGCGGTACGGATCGCCGTCCTCACCGTGTCGGACACGCGCACGCTGGAGACCGACAGCTCCGGCGGCTGGCTCGCCGCCGCGGTCGAGGCGGCCGGCCACCGTCTCGCCGGCCGCGATATCGTCCCGGACGACCGGCAGCGCATAAGCGCGGCCGTAGCGGCGTGGATCGAGGATCCGGCCGTCGACGTCGTCATCACCACCGGCGGCACCGGCCTCACCGGGCGCGACGTGACCCCGGAGGCGGTGATGCCGCTGTTCGACAAGGTGATCGAGGGTTTCGCCGTGATCTTCCACAGCGTCAGCTTCCGCTCGGTCGGCCTCTCGACGATCCAGTCGCGCGCCTGTGCCGGCGTGGCGCGCGGCACCTTCATCTTCTGCCTCCCCGGTTCGGGCGGTGCGGTCCGCGACGGCTGGGAGCAGGTCATCGCGCCCCAACTCGATGCGCGCACGCGGCCGTGCAACCTGGTCGAGATCATGAAGCGGTTGGCGGAATGACCTTGGCGGACGAGCTCAGCCATTTCGACGATACCGGCCGGCCGCGCATGGTCGACGTCTCGGCCAAGGCCGAGACCGAACGCGCCGCCGTCGCGCGCGGCCGCGTCAGGACCATGCCCGCGACGCTGGACCTCGCGCTGTCGGGCGGCGCTGCCAAGGGCGACGTCGCGCGGATAGCGGAGCTGGCCGGCGTGATGGCGGCGAAGAAGGTCGGCGACCTCATCCCGCTCTGCCACCCGCTGCCGCTGACCTCCGTCGTCGTCGCCGTCGCGGCCGATCGGGCGCTCCCCGGTTTCACCGTCACTGCCGAGGCGAGGACCGTGGGCCGGACAGGCGTCGAGATGGAGGCGCTCACCGCCGTTTCGGTCGCCTGCCTCACCCTCTACGACATGCTGAAATCGGCCGATCAAGGCATGAGCATCGAAGCGATCGAGCTCGTCGAGAAGAGAGGCGGCAAATCGGGCCACTGGCGGCGGGAGGGCGGATGAGCCTGATCTCCCTCGACGAGGCGCGGGCGCTGCTGCTCGCCGCCGTCGGTCCCGTGGAAGCCGAGACCGTGCCGATCGCGCAATGCGGGGGCCGCACCCTTGCGGCGGACGTGGTCGCCGCACGCGACCAGCCGCCCGACCCGATGTCGGCGATGGATGGCTACGCCGTGGCATCCGGCGACGCCAGGGCCGGTGCGGTGTTGACCGTCATAGGAGACGCACCGGCGGGGGCGCCGTTCGCGGGCTCCGTGACGCCGGGAGCGGCGGTGAAGATCGCCACCGGCGGTGTCGTTCCGGCCGGCGCGGACCGGGTGATCGTTCAGGAGTCCGTAGAAAGCGAAGGCGCTCGGATAAGGATAACCGCGGAGCCGGGCGCATCGACCTTCGTCCGTGCCGCCGGCTGCGATTTCCGCGCCGGCGAGGTCCTGATCCGGGCAGGCGAGCTGCTCACCCCGGCCCGTCTCGCGCTCGCCGCCGCCGCGAATCTCCGGGCGTTGGAGCTCCGCCGGCCGCCGCGCGTCGCCTTGCTCGCCTCCGGGGACGAGCTGCGCGAGCCGGGGTCGGCGCTCGAGCCCGGGGCCATCGTCAATTCCGCAGCTTATGCCTTGGCCGAACTCGTCGGCGCATGGGGCGGCGTTCCCACCCGCCACCCGATCCTCCCCGATGCTTACGACGAATGCGAGGACGCGCTTCGCGCTGCCGATCTCGGCGCGGACATCATCGTCCCGATCGGCGGCGCGTCGGTCGGCGAGCGCGACGTGCTCCGGCCGCTGATCCAGGGGCTCGGCGCACGCACCCTGTTCGAGCGGATCGCCGTTCAGCCGGGCAAGCCTTGCTGGCACGCCCGCTTCGCCGACGGCCGGCTCGTCCTCGGCCTCCCCGGCAATCCGGCGTCGGCTTTCGTCTGCGCGCATCTGCTGCTGAAGCCGCTGCTCTTCGCCCTGCTCGGCCGCCGCGAGGCGGAGCGCCCGCTCATCGCCGCCTTGACCGTGCCCCTGCCGGCGGGCGGCAGCCGCGAGGTCTACTGGCGCGCGCGCCTCACGGCTGACGGGGATGGACGCCTTCGAGTCGAGCCGGACCTCCGCACGGACAGCAGCCTCCAGGCTTCCCTCGCCGCGGCAAACGCCCTCGTGCGCCGCGCGGCGTCCGCGCCCGCGGCCGCGGCCGGAGAGGTCGTCGAGACGCTGCCGATCGGGCCGATCGGCTGAGCCGGATCAGCGGCCGCCTCTGCCCAGGATGCGGTCCGCGACCCATTCGGTCCTCGCCGCGCTCGCCCCGAGCGACGGGTGCACCGCGGAGCCGGCGAGGTGCTGCATCATCTTCTCGACATGGTGCAGCTGGATCGGATCGGGATTGGTGATCTCCAGGACCTCGGTGCCGGAGTTCGTTTCCAGCCGGAGCGGAGCCTCCTCGAACACCGCGAAGCTTATCGCGCCGCGCGAGCCGGTGATCTCGACCCTATCGGATCTGCCGGCCGCGGCGAAGTTCCAGACGCCGGAGCCGGTCGCGCCGCCTTCATGCGCCCAGGCTGCGGCGACCGCGTCGGGCACCTCGTAGAGCCGCTGCTGGGTGCGGCTTACCCCACCAGCCTCGACGACCGGGCCGAGCAGGAAGTCGAACAGGTCGAGGCCGTGGCAGGCGAGGTCCTCGAAATAGCCGCCGGGCGCCTCGCGAGGGTCCGTCCGCCAGTTCCTCTCCCCGGCCAGATCGGCCGCGCTCGGCGGGCGCGTCAGGGTCCAGTGGGCGTGGCGCACCGCACCGATCGCACCGTCCCCAATCCACCGCCTCACCTGCTCGAAGCGGGGCAGGGAGCGGCGATAATAAGCGACGAACAGCGGCTGCCCCGCAGCTTCGAATGCGCCCACCATCTCGAGCGCTTCGGCGTGCGACATCGCCATCGGCTTCTCGACGGAGCAGGGCTTGCCCGCCTCCGCCACCTTCCTCGCCAGCGCGAGATGCGTCGAGGGCGGCGTGGCGATGTAGACCGCGTCGATTACGGGCGAGCGGATCAGCTCGTCAGGCGTTTCGAAGACCCGCTCGAGCCCGTGCCGCGACGCGTAGGACCGGGCGGCGTCGACCCGGCGCGACGCGACAGCGACCAGCCTCGATCCCTCCAACTGAGAATATGCCGGCGCGCTCTTTCTTTCCGTGACCGCCCCGCAACCCACCATTCCCCATCGCACGGCTCGCAACTGCTCTCTCCCTGGCGCCTGAAGATCGACGACTGAGCAGCCCTCAGCCGCCGCTTCCCACCCAATCCGGCACCTTCTCGTCGGCGAGGAACGCCTCGAAGCTGCGCCGTTCGCGGACCACCGCCCAGCGGCTGCCGTCGACCAGGACCTCGGGCGCCAGGGCGCGCGAATTGTAGGTGCTCGCCATCGTCGCGGCATAGGCGCCGGCGGAGCGGATGACCATGAGGTCGCCCGGCCCGACCCGATCGATCGAGCGCGACATCGCGAAAATGTCGCCGCTTTCGCAGACTGGCCCGACGACATCGGCGTCCATCCGCTCGCCGCTCGGCGCAACGGCATCGATTGCGTGCCAGGCGTCGTAGAGGCTCGGGCGGAGCAGGTCGTTCATCCCGGCATCGACGATTAGAAAGGGCGATCTCGGGCCGCTCTTGACGCGCACGACCTCGGTGAGCAGCACGCCGGCATTGCCGACGATCAGCCGGCCCGGCTCGAAGATCAGCCGCGCGTCCCAGCCGCGGGTGACGCGCGCCACCATCGTCCCATAATCTTCGAGGCTCGGCGGCGGCGGCGCGGACGGATCGTAGCGGATGCCCAGGCCGCCGCCGAGATCGGCGGTGCGGATCTCATGCCCCTCGGCGCGCAGTCGCGCGATCATCGCGCCGAGCTTCTCGAACGCCGCTTCGAGCGGCGCGAGCCGCGTGATCTGGCTGCCGATATGAACGGCGAGACCCTTGAGCTCGAGCCCCGGCAACTCCCGGGCCCAGGCGAAGGCGGCGGGGGCTTCGCCGATCGGGATGCCGAACTTGTTGTGCGCGGCGCCGGTCGAGATCTTGGCATGCGAGCCGGCGTCAACGTCGGGGTTGACCCGGAAGGCGGCCGGGGCGGTCCGTCCCATCGACATAGCGATCTGCGAAAGCATCTCCGCTTCGGGCAAGGATTCGAGGTTGAACTGGCAGAGGCCGCCTTCGAGTGCATCGCGCATCTCGGTCGCGGTCTTGCCGACGCCGGAGAACACGATCTTGTCGGGCGCGATGCCGGCGGCGCGGGCGCGGCCATATTCGCCGCCCGAGACCACGTCGGCGCCGAGGCCTTCCGCAGCGAGCGTTGCCAGCACGGCCGCATTGGGGTTGGCCTTCACCGCATAAGCGACGAGCGGGTCGTCAAGCGACGACAAAGCGGCCTGCATCGCCCGCGCCTGTCGCCGCATCGCGCCGGCGGAATAGACATAGACCGGCGTGCCGACCTCCCGCGCGATCAGCGGCAGCGGCACGTCCTCGCAGTGCACGATGCCGCCCTTCAGCTCGAAATCATCCATCGCCTCGTCCCTCGGCATCAAAGCAAAAGCCGCAGCCTTGGGGGCCGCGGCTTCGCTGGGTTTCGGCCGTCTCCCGGCTGCCGTCCCGCCGGGGCAAGCGCCCGGACGGGATCGCCGCTCCTACATCCGCAGCCGCACGCCGACGCGGAATGCGCGTCCGAGAAGGTCGCTGTAGGTGGTGTTCGCCGCGAGGCCGGTCTCCGGAAGGATGATCGGGTCGGCATCGAGCAAATTGGTGACGTTGATGAAGAACTCGCCGTCCCCGTCGCCCATCGCGTCGAAATTCGTGGTGACGTTGAGGTCCACGTAGAAAGCTCCCGACACGGTGTTGTCGTCGGTCGTCGGGCGCTGCGTCGTCGAGACCGGGCAAGTGCCGGGCTGGCACTCGACCTGGTCGGCTCGATAAGTGCCCGAGCTCACGCCGCGGCCGATGCCGGTGATCGTGAACGTTGGCGTGTCGACGGTCGCGCTGAGGCGATAGATCCATGTCGGCGTGACGGCTTGCGAGTTCGCACTGCTGATGCCGCCGAGAGCGCCCACGGAATTGATCGGCACTGTACCGGCGATGCCGGTGTCGATGATATTGTCGAAGTAGCGGGTCGCGACGCCGCGCAACGTGAAGTTGCCGTCGGTGCTGGAGAAGAGGGTGTCCAGCGGCAACCGGTAGGTCGCATCGAAATCGATGCCGCGCACCAGCCTGCTGGCGAAGTTGAACGGCTGGTTGCGGATCAGGATGCGCGATGCGTTGTTCGGATCCAGCGAAATGGCGGCGCAATATTCCTGCACCCCCTCGAAGCACCGGTTGACGATATCCTGGGCGCTGAGGAAGTCGATCACGTCTTCCATTTCGATCCGGAAATAATCGACCGAGGCCGAGAAACCCGGCAGGTTGCGCGGCGCCACGACGACGCCGATGTTCCACGAATCGGCCTTTTCCGCTCGCAAGTCCGGGTTCCCGGTCGCCGTCGCCGAGTAAGAGATGCTGTTGCCGAACGTTCCGCCCGCCGGGCCGCCGCCCGGAAAGAACGGATTGCTCACGGCGTCGGTGTTCGACGAGCCGGCCTGGAACAGTTCGTTGAGGTTCGGAGCGCGGATGTCGCGCGAGCGCGTCACCCGGAAGCGAAGATCCTCGATCGGTTGCCACGTGGCGCCGGCGCGCCAGGTCGTAACGAAGCCGGAGGTGGAATATTCGGTAGCGCGTACCGCACCGTTGAACTCCACGCCCTGGCCGAGCGGCACGACCGTCTCGAGATAGCCCTCCAGGACGTCGTACCGGCCGTTGGTCGGCAGATAATTGCCGACCGACCAGCTGTTCAGGGTCGTGATGCCCCCGGTGGGGTTCGGCGTGATCACCGGCTGGAACTCGGCTGGCACGAAGCCCCTGATCTTCTCCTCGCGATACTCGCCACCGACCGCGACGCTGACGTCGCCCGCCCAGGTCGCGAACGGCGTGAAGGAGAAATTGGCGCCGGCGACGATCTGCTCGACCACCTCGTCGCGATAGGGATCGCCGAGGATGTACGCGATCCCAGCCGGGTTGGCGACGCCGACCCCGAGCCGGTTGAGCGGCACGCAATTTGGGTCGTTGTTGTTCGGATTGGTGTCGGCGTTGATGCGGCACACGATCGGGCTCGAGGTGTTGCCGGGAACCGAGAATACCGCATCGACCGCCTGTGCCGTGCGCTGCGTGTGCATGATGTTGCGCAGCTGCTCGTGCAGGTTCGCGCGGCCGTACTGGGCGAAGACGTCCCAGCGCGCTTCGTTGCCGAACGCGCCGAAGCCGCCCTGCGCGCCGATCACGTAGCGCTGCACCTCGCGCACGTTGTTCGCGACGCGAGTTGGCAGGTCGGCGGCGGTCGTGCCGATGGTGATGGCGCTGATCCCCACCAGGCGCTGCGGTCCGAGGGCCTGGATCAGGAACGCGTTGTCGGACCTGAGCGTGCTGGCGCCCGCGGAACCGCTGCCGACATTGGCGAGGCTCGGCGCGGCCGTGGTCGACGCCAGATTGGGCCCGGCGTTGAAATAGACTTCCTGCCAGTTGTACGAACCTTCGGCGAAAAGTTCGATCGCGTCCGAGACCTCGAAGCTGATCCGGCCGAACACGCCGTGGCGGTCGTCCTCCGGATCGAGGCCGATGCGGCGCCCCGAATCGTTGACCTGCCAATCGCCGCCCTGGGTCGCCGTCGGCGGCGAGGAGCCCGTGGGCAATGGGAAAGTCAGTTGCCCGTACTGGAACTGGTTCACCGATCCGCCGGAGCCGAAATAGATGCCGCGCAGGCTGTTCGCGGCGACGCCCGAGCCGGCGATGGCGGCGGAATTCAGGATGATGCTGCCCGGCGTCGAGTTCGTCGGCCCGACATTGTTTCGGACCAGGAAGCGCGGGACGGTGTTGTTCGTCGTCGCGTTATAGGCTGGATTTTCGATGCGCACGATACCGCGGTGGTTCCATTCCCGGTCGACGTTGAAGATGCCGTCGCGGTGCGCGATCTCGCCTGCGACCATGATGTGGCCGCGGCCGCCTGCGAACGAGGTCCCGCCGGCGACGCCCGCCGAATAGTTGAAGCCGTCGCCGTAGCCGGTGATGCCGATGTCGCCCTGCGCCCGGATGCCGCTGAAGTCCTTGTCGAGGATGAAGTTGACGACGCCGCCGACGGCGTCGGAGCCGTAGGTCGCGGAGGCGCCGCCGGTGACCACTTCGACCCGCTCGACGAGGAGCTGCGGGATCGTGTTGACGTCGACGAGGCCGGTGATCGTCGAGGCGACCGAACGCCGGCCGTCGAGCAGCACGAGGGTGCGGACCTCGCCCAGGTTGCGCAGGTTGAGCGCGTTGATGCCGGCCTGGCCGCTGCTGAGGTTGAGGCGAGAGTTGGACGGGCGCGTCGAACCGGCGAGCGAAGGCAGCTGGTTGACGAAGTCGGCGACGTTGTTGCTCGGGGCCCCGTTCTCGATGTCCTCGCGGGTCAGCACGGTCAGCGGCGTCGGCGCCTGGTAGCCGTTGCGGACGATGCGGGTGCCGGTGACGACGATGCTGTCTGCCGTTCCCGCTGCCGTCGCCTCCTCCTCCTCCTGGGCCTCGATCGCCACGTCCGAGGGCGTGGGGGTCGTGCCCTGCTGGTCCGTCGCCTGCGCGCGCGCCGGCGTCGCCATGGCCAGAGCGAGCACTGCGAAGGCGCTGCCTGTAAAAAGGATCGGCCTCAGTGACGTGAAAGCGAGCATGATTTTTGATCCCCCTGCCTCTTCGCGAATGGCGTACTAAGTAACAAGATTGCGAGGGCTCGCCATAGTTTCTGTTGGCGGACCCATAACCTCGCGCCATTCTACGCCGGAAAGCCGCGCGACCGTGACTCGTGCGCCACAAATCGGGCTATAGGGAGCGGCGACCGGGCCCTTGCTGCCCCGTCACGAAAGGGAGGGCATGGCGACAGCAGCAACCGACAGCGCCGCCGCCGCTCCGCTCGTCGTCCCGAGGGGGGTCGGCCGGCAGGCGCTCTACGTCCTGCTCGGCTTCTCCGCGGGGCTCCCCTTCTACATGTTCTCGACCGTGCTCTCGCTTCGGCTCCAGGCGCATGAGGTGGGGCTGGTCGTCATCGGCTTCTTCGCCTGGGTGCAGCTGCTGCCGACGTTCAAGTTCCTCTGGGCGCCGCTCCTCGACCGCTACGAAGTGCCCGGCTTCGGCCGCTTCTGGGGAAAGCGGCGCGGCTGGATCATGCTCGCCCAGCTCGGCATCTTCACTTCGATGGCGACGATGGGGCTGACCTCGTCCGACCGCAATCTCGGCATCACGGCGCTGTTCGCGGTCCTGCTCGCCTTCTGGACGACCACGCTGGAAGTCGCGGCGGACGCGTGGCGGATCGAGCTCGCGCCGACGCAGGAAGAGCAGGCGCCGGTCGCCGCCGCCAATCTCTGGGGCTACCGGACGGCGATGGTGGCGGCGGGCAGCGGCGCGCTGCTGATCGCGGACCGGCCCGGCTGGGGCTGGGCTGGGGCCTATCTCGCCATCGCCGCCGTCTCCTTCCTCCCTTTCCCGCTGCTCGCCTCGATGCGGCCGGACCCGAACCGGGGCGGCAGCCGCGCCGCGGCGCTGGCGACGGGGCTCGCCGCGAGCGTCGTCATTCTCGCGGCGCTGACGGCGGTCACCGCCGCGCTTGGCTGGCTGCTGCTCCGCGGCGCCTCCGGCATCGGCATGAGCGGGCAGACCAACGTCACGCCCTATGTCCTCGCCATCTGCATGGTGCCGTTCCTCCTGATGGCGGCGGCGCTTCCGCGGATCCGCAAGCTGCCGCCGACGGCTGGACTGCGCCGCTCGGTAGCGGTCGGGCCCTATGTCGATTTCTTCTGGCGCTACGGCTTCCTCGCCTTGGTGCTGATGGCGTTCGTCTCGATCTACCGGATGGGCGACGTGCTGGCGCTGAACCTTTCCAAGCCGATGATCCGGGGGCTCGGCTATTCGCTCACCGAGATCGGCCTCGCCGACAGCTATGTGGCTTTGATCGCGAGCATCGCCGGCGTCGCGCTCGGCGGGCTGATGGCGGCGCGCTGGCCGCTTGGGCGGACGCTTGCGATCGGCGCCGTCTTCGCCGCGATCGGCAA
This sequence comes from Allosphingosinicella sp., assembly GCA_036399955.1. Taxonomy (GTDB): domain Bacteria; phylum Pseudomonadota; class Alphaproteobacteria; order Sphingomonadales; family Sphingomonadaceae; genus Allosphingosinicella. The sequence goes on from DASWMB010000250.1 coordinate 13,332, forward strand.
TTTCGCCTTCGTCTGGCTCGCGCACCAGCCGCCTGCCGCGACCGCGCTCTACATCGCGACCGCTGCCGACCAGTTCGGCAACGGCATGGCCGGCACCATCTTCATCGTCTACCTCTCGATGCTGGTCAATCCGCGCTATCCGGGCGCGCAATATGCCTTCCTCTCCGCCTTCGCCTTCCTGCTGCCGCGGCTGCTGTCGGGTGCGGGAGGCAGCATCGTCGAGCGGCTCGACCAGGCGGGCTATAGCGGCTTCGACCTCTTCTTCCTCCTGTCCGGCGTGCTCAGCCTCGCCGCGATTCCCCTGCTGCCGATCATCTCCCGCGCCCGGCCGCGGCCGCCGGATGACGAGCCGGCATGATCGACGAGGCCGCCGAACGGGCCTTCGCGCCGGCGCGAGCGGCTGTGGCGGAAGGGCGGATACCCGGCGCTGCGCTCGGCCTCGTCCTTGCAGACGGCCGCCGGGCGGTCCGCGTTGCGGGAATGGCGGCACTGGTGCCGGAGCCGGAGCCGCTGACGGAGGACCACTGGTTCGATCTCGCCTCGCTCACGAAAGTCATCGCGACGACGCCGATCATCCTGGCGCTCGCGGAGCAGGGCCGGCTCGACCTCGACCGGCCGCTGACCGATGCGATCCCGGACCTGCGCCAGTACGACGTGGACAACGCCGCGGAGCGGAGGCTCACCTTCCGCGATTGCCTCGCCCACCGCACCTTCCTCCCCGCGGTGGAGCCGATCTACACCTATGGCGACGACCCGGCGCGCCTCCGCGCCTTCGTGCTGCAGCGGGAATGGCGGCGCGGCCCGCCGGTCTATTCCGACATCAACTACATCCTGCTCGGCATCGCGATCGAGCGGATCACCGGCGCGCCCCTGTCGCGCTGGCCGCTGGGCGAAGGGCTCGCCTTCGGCCCGCCGCCGGGACCCGCCGTTGCCACCGAGGCCTGCACCTGGCGGGGACGGGTGCTGAACGGCGAGGTCCACGACGAGAATGCCTGGGCGCTGGGCGGCGCGGCCGGTCATGCGGGGCTGTTCGGCACGCTCGCCGGCGTGCTCGGCTTCGCCGCCGGGCTCCTCGACGGGAGCGGTGCCTCGACCGCCGCGCTGCAGGCGATCCGCACGACGGTGCACGGCCACCGCACCTGCGGCTGGGAAAAGCGCTTCGAAGGCTGGCGCGGCGGCGATGGCTGCTCGGTGGAGACGATCGGCCATACCGGCTTCACCGGCACCGGCCTCTGGATCGATTTCGGGCGCGGCCTCGCCTGGGCGCTCCTTACCAATCGCGTCCACCCGACCCGCCACCGCGAGACCGGCATCGACGCACTGCGCCGCGCCACCGGTGAGGCGGCTGTCGCGGCGTTCGACGCGGCCTAGTTCTCCGCCGCGATCAGCGCGAGCGTAGCGTCCATCACCGCAGTTGCGCCGGCGCCGTCCGGAATGTCGTTGGCGAAGAAGGAGAAGATGAGGGTCCGCCCGCTCGCCGCGGTCAGGTAGCCGGAAAGGGCGCTGGTCGCATTGAGCGATCCCGTCTTGGCGAACAGGCGCCGCTCCAGCGGCGTGCCTCGGAAGCGGCCGGCGAGCGTTCCGTCGGCGCCCGCGACCGGGAGCGTCGCCCGCCACGCTTCGCCCCAGGGCTGGTCCGCTGCCCAGCGCAGGAAGGTTGCGATTGCCCGCGGCGCCATGCGGTTATAGGTCGACATGCCGGACCCATCCGACAGGTCCCAGGCCGTCCTCGGGACGCTTGCGCTCTCCATCATCGCCCCGACCGCCGCCACCCCGTCCGCGATCGATCCGGAGCCGCGCACCAGCCCGACGCGGCGGAGCAGCAGCTCGGCATGAAGGTTCTGGCTGACCTTGTTGACCTCGGCGATATCCTCGGCAAGTGGCGGCGGCGTCAGCCGCGCGAGCACCTCGGGCTCGGGCGCGCGCGGCGCGGGCGCGCCGCCCCTGCGCAGCGGCTCGTCGGCGGCGGTGAGGGCGCGGTGGCGGACCTCGATGGCTCCCGTCGCCCGGACGCCGCGCGCCTCGAGCAGCGAGCGGAACCGCCAGGCCGCATAATGCGCCGGATCGTCGATCGCGAGGCGCAGCACGTGCGGTTCGGCGCCGGCCGGAATCGTCCCGGTCACCCGGACGACGCGGCTCCCGGGCATACGGTCGAAGCTCAGCGCGGTCGGCCCCTGCGCCGCCGTCGTCGCTCGGTTGTCGACCGTGTAATAAGGCAGCAGCTCGAGCGTCGGAGCCTGCCCGACCGCGGCCGGGGCGACTCGGATCGCGAGCTCGTTGTCGTCGAGCGTCAGCGCGGAGATGCCGGTGCCGTATCGGGCCGGGATGTTGTTCCAGCTCATCCCCGGGCTCCAGCGCTGGTCGGGGAAGAGGCTGTCGTCGCCGACGACGTGGCGCACCAGCCGGGTCCGCGCCGCCACGGCATCCGCCAGCGCGGCGAGGCAGTCGGTCACGCAATCCGGCGCGCTCGACAGCCGCGCATCGCCGTGGCCCCTCAGCACGACGTCCGGGACCCTGCCCACCGCCCAGTCGAGCCGCACCGCGGCGCCGCCGGCCGCGTCCGGCCGGTCGAGGCCGCCCAGCGTCGCATAGGCCGCGGCGGTGGTCAGCAGCTTGGTGTTGGATGCCGGGATGAAGCGCTGGTCGGGGTTCACCGCGACCAGCTCGCGCCCGTCCTCAGTCGTCACCACCAGCCCGAAGCGGGTCCCCGGCGCGGCGGCGGCGAGCTGCGCCTCCACCTTCTGCTGGAGAACGGCGTCAACGGCAGGGGCAGGCGAGGCTGCTCCGATCGCCAGAGCGAACAGCGCGGAGAAGGCGGCGTGTCGAAGGACTCCCATGACGCCGGACCCTAAGGCCGATCGCGGCGGGGGCAAGCCGCCGCGCCGCATTCAGAGCCTTGCCGCCCCTATAACGGGCGAGCATGGCCGCCTCGCGCGCGCTTGCGCCGGGTGCGGCCGCGCTCCAATGAGGGCGCGATGGCGCTCCGCTCGCTCCTCCGCCTCTTCCTGGGTTTGATAACCCTCTCGCTTGCGCAGCCGGCCGCCGCGGCCGCGCCCGATCGCCTCGCCGAGGCTCTCGCCTTGCCGGTGGCGAGCGGCCTCGCCGGAGCTCGCGACGTGCCGCGCTTCGCCTGGATCGAGAACGAGGCGGGCGCGCGCAGCATCTGGACGGCCGTCCGCGGCCGGCCGGCCCGCCGGCTCGCCGTCTTCGCGGACGATGATGGGCAGCAGCTCTACGGCCTCGCGCTCAGCCATGACGGCGCCACGTTGGCCTTCGTGCGCGGCGGCGACGAGGAGTTTCCGAATGAGGAGGATCCGCCCAATACGGGCGCCGCCCCGGTCGCGCCCGCACAGCAGGTCTTCGTCGTCGCGGCCGAGGGCGGAACGCCGCTCCTGATAGGTCACGGCCATTCGCCCGCTTTCTCGCCGCAGGGCGACCGGCTCGCCTTCACCCGGCGCGGCGAGGTCTGGCTGTGGAGCCGCGGCAGCGAGGCGCGCCGCCTCGCCCGCCTCGACGGGCATGTCAGCCGCCTCCTCTGGTCGCCCGACGGCGCGCGGCTGCTCTTCTCGGAGGACCGGGGCGAGCACAGCTTCGTCGGCCTGCTTGAGATCGAGGGGCCGCGCCTCGCCTATCTCGATCCCGGCCTTAGCCAGTCGGTCGAGCCGGTCTTCTCGCCGGACGGCCGCCAGGTCGCCTTCGTCCGCTACCTCGCACCGCCGCCGGACGCGGCGCCGGACAGCGGCCCCTATTGGTCGATCCGGATCGTTGACCTCGCGAGCGGCGCTGCGCGCACGCTCTGGTCGGCGCCCCGGGGGGCGGGCGGACGCTGGGCGGGGACGCGCAGCCGCAACCTGTTCTGGAGCCGCGACGGGCAGATCCTCTTCCCCTGGGAGCGGACCGGCTGGCTCCAGGTCTACGCACTCGACGCGACGCAAGGCGGGGCGCCGCGGGCGCTGACCGCGGGTGCGTTCGAGGTCGAGACGTTCGTGCTCGGACCGGGCGGCAACACGCTCCTCTATGCCGCCAACGATGGCCACATCGACCGGCGCCAGATCTGGCGGCGCGCGATTGGCGGCGGCACCCGGACTCGCCTGGGCGGCGGCGATGGCATGCACTTCTTCCCGACCGTGGCGGGCGACGCCGTCGCCGCGATCGAGACCGGCGTGTCGAGCCCGGCCCATCCCGTCCTTCTGGACGGCCGTCCCTCACCGCTCGGCCGCGTCGCGACCGCCACGGGCTTCGTTGCGCCGGAGCCGGTCGCTTTCCGCGCCGCCGACGGCCTGGAGGTGCGCGGCCAGCTCTTCCGCGCCCGGAGCGGCAGCGGCCGCCGGCCGGCACTCGTCTACGTCCATGGCGGGCCGCGGCGGCAGATGCTGCTCGGCTTCCACCCGTCGGGCTATTATTCCAAAGGCTATGTCATGAACCAGCATCTGGCGGCGCTCGGCTACCATGTGCTGGCGGTGAACTATCGCGGCGGCACCGGCTACGGCCTCGCCTTCCGGGACGCGCCGGAGACCGGCCGCGAGGGGGCATCGGAATATCGCGACATCCTCGCCGCCGGCCGCTGGCTCGCGGCACGCGCCGAGGTCGACCCGGCCAGGGTCGGCATCTGGGGCGGGAGCTGGGGCGGCTATCTCACCGCGCTCGCTCTGGCCCGCGATAGCGACCTGTTCGCCTCCGGGGTCGATTTCCACGGCGTCCATTCGATGCTCCGCCCCGTCGCCAACACCCTTTCCCCGCAGGCGCAGGAGCGGGCGCGCCAGCTGCAGTGGGATTCGTCGCCGCTGGGCGCGATCGGGCGCTGGCGCTCGCCGGTCCTGCTGATCCACGGCGACGACGATCAGAACGTCGATTTCTCCCAGTCGCTGCTTCTCGCGCGCGAGCTCGCCGCCCGGCGCATCCCCTATCGCGAGCTCGTCTTCGCGAATGAGCGGCACAGCTTCTTCCGCCACTCGAGCTGGCTCGAGAGCCTGCGCGCGACGGAGCAGTTCCTGGATCGCACGCTGATGAGGCGCGAGCCGCTGCCATGAGCTGGCTGAAGCTCGCCTGCGCGCTGCTTTCGCTGCTGTGTATCGGCGCGGCGCCTCCGAACGGCGCGATCCTGGTTCGCGGCGCGCACGTCTTCGACGGCACGGGCGCAGCGGCGAGCATAGGGGATGTGCTGATCCGCGGGGAGCGCATCGTCGGCGTCGGCCGCCGGCTGCGCGCACCTCGTGGCGCGCGGATCGTCGATGGCCGCGGCATGACGCTGCTCCCGGGTCTCCACGATCTCCACACCCATCTGCGCTCTCCCGGCTCCGGCGGCCCGGACGACCTCGGCAAGGCCTATGCCGCACATCTCGTCCACGGCGTCACCACGTCCGTCGATTTCTCCGTCTCGGGGGAGATGATCGCGCCGATCCGCGAGATGACCGCATCGGGCGCGGTAACGGCGCCGAACCTCGAGCTCGCCGTCCGCCTGGGTGTTCCGGGCGGGCACGGTACCGAGCGCGGCTGGGGCGACTTCTTCACCATGGAGGCGACGACGCCGCGCGCCGCGGAGCTGGCGATGGACCGCGCGCTCCCCTATCGCCCCGACGTCGTCAAGGTGTTCGCCGACGGCTGGCGCTATGGCCGCGTCCCCGACCTCAACAGCATGGACCTGCCGACGCTGCGCGCCATCGTCGCGCGGGCGCACGCCGCCGGCATTCCGGTCATCACCCACACCGTCACGCTCGAAGGCGCGCGGGTCGCGGCCGCCGCCGGCGTCGATGCGCTCGGCCACGGCATCGGCGATGCACTGGTCGACGACGCGCTGATCGCGGCGATGAAGGCGAACGGCACCGCCTATGTGCCGACCATGGCGGTTTACGAACCGCAGCAGGGCCGCGTCTTCCTCCCGGCCGAGCTGCGCCTGCTCGGCCCGCCCGAGCGTGCGCGCGAGGAGGCGCGGCTCGCCGCCGCTCCCGGGGAGGTGCCGCAGGTCGAGGCGAGGCGCTGGGCGTTCCTGCGCGAGAATCTGCGGCGGCTGAAGGCCGGCGGCGTGCGGATCGGCGTCGGCACGGACGCGGGCATCGGCGGAGTCTATCAGGGATCGTCGGCGCTCCGTGAAATCCGCATCCTCACCGAGCACGGCTTCACGCCGGCCGAGGCACTCGCCGCCGCGACCGGCGTCAGCGCCGGGATCCTCCGCGCGGGCGAGGAGCACGGCCGGATCGCGCCGGGCCAGCGCGCCGACCTGATCCTGGTCGCCGGCCGTCCCGACCAGCGGATCGAGGACCTCTACGAGGTGCGGCGCGTCTTCGTCGCCGGCCGTGAAGTGCCGCTGCCGCCGCTCCGCCGGCTGATCGACTCCGACGAGCCGTCGCCGCTCCCGGCGCACCGGATGACCGGCCCGCTCGACACGGGCGCCCGCGCCGACGGCCGCTCAGATCTCGACACCCTCCCCGTTGCGACAAACGAGGGCGGCACCGACCACAGCGAACTCAATTTCGTTCGCGAGCGGCGGCGCCTCTTCCTGGTCGCGCGGTTCGGCGCGGCGGCGCAGCCTCATGCCAGCCTCGTCCTGCCGCTGACGCGCGGAGCGGTCCACCTTGCGGACGCACGCGGCTTCACCGGCATCGCCTTCCAGGCACGCGGCACCGGCCGCTACGCCCTCCTCCTCGAAAGCTACGCCCTCGAGGGCCGCGACTCTTTCCGCGCGGGCTTCACCGCCGGTGAGACGCTGCGCGAGGTGGCGATCCCGTTCAGCGCCTTCCGCAGCCCGAACGCGGCGGCGAGGCTGAACCTCGCGCGGCTGCGTGCGCTGCTCGTCCGGCTGGAAGGGGAGCCCGGCGGTCAGGCGACGCTGGAGATCGGCAACATCCGCTTTTATCGCTGAGGGGCAGGGCAGGTGCCGGGCGGCGGCGTCTGCGCCAGCGCGCGCCCCGGTGCGCGGCCCGTCAGTGCGCCGTCCTCGACCGCGACGACGCCGTTGACGAGCACCGTTCTCACACCGGCCGCCAGCGCGGTGGGCTGCTCGTAGGTGGCGCGCGCCGCGAAGCTGCGCGGATCGAAGACGACGATGTCGGCAAAGGCGCCGGGGCGGAGCCGCCCCCGTCCTTCGAGGCCGAACGTGTCGGCCGGCAGCGCCGTGCTGCGCTCGATGAACTCGCGCAAAGTCAGCACGCGGCGGCGGACGACATATTCCGAATATTTTCGCGCGAAGCTTCCGAAGGCGCGCGGGTGGCCGTCCGAAGCATCCGAGCCGGTCATCACCCACGGCCGGCGCATGAAGAAGGCGATGTCCGTTTCCGTCTGATTGAACGAGGCGACGGACGGATCCGCGATCCGGATGACCGCGATTGCCGCGGCCAGCGGGTCCGCGCCCTGCTGCCGCGCTATGTCCGCGAGCGTTCGGCCGCGGTGCTGCCCTTCGGTGATCAGCAGCGAAGCCGGGCCGCCCCGCCGGCGCAGATTGTCGGCCATGTCGGTGTGAAGCCGCGCCGCCACCGCCGGATCGTCGAAGCGCCGAAGCAGCGCCTCCCGCCCGCCGTCCTGCGCCCAGCGCGGCACCAGGGCGGCCCCGAGGCTCGTGCCCGAAGCGGACCAGGGATATTGATCCGCCGTCACCCGCTGCCCCGCGCGCCGCGCCGCCTCGATCGTGGCGACGATCGCCGGCGCCTGGCCGTGGACGTCGACGCCCAGCGCCTTGATGTGGGAGATGTTGACCGGCAGTTGTCCCTCACGCCCGATCGCGATCGCCTCTTCGATCGCGGCGGAAAGGCCGATCGAATAGCTCGATTCGTCGCGTATGTGGCTGTCGTAGACGCCGCCCCTCAGCCCAGTCTCGCGCGCGAGCGCGGCGACCTCCGCGGTCGTCGCGAAGCTTTGCGGCGCGTAGAACAGGCCGGTCGAGAAGCCGATCGCGCCCTCGCACATCGCCGTCGCCACCATTCGCCGCATGCGGCCGAGCTCGTCCGGCGTCGGCGCCCGGTCCGCCTCGCCGATCACAGCCCGCCGCACCTCGCCGAAGCCGACGAAGGCGGCGTAGTTGACCCCGACGGGCCTGCGGCGCCCGCGCCCGAGCACCGCGCCAACGTCCGGGTTGCCGCCGCCGTCATTGCCGATGAAGGCGGTGGTCACCCCCTGCATCAGGAACGCCGGGATCAGCCGGGTGCGCGGATCGTCGTCGGCGAGCTGCTCCCCGATATGCGCATGCGGATCGATGAAGCCGGGCGCCACGATGAGGCCGCGCGCGTCCACCACCCGCCGCGCGGAGTAGCGGAGCCGCCGGCCGACGGCGAGGATACGCTCGCCCGAAACGGCGACGTCGCCCAAGAACGGGGCCGCCGATCCGTTGTAGATCGTGCCGCCGCGGATGATGAAGTCGACTTCCGGCGGCGGGGCGGCTCCGAAGAGCGCCGCGGTCCCGATCAGCAGAGCGGCGAGCCGGATCCTCATGCCATTCCCCAGAAGCCCGCGGCCGGCGGACGGATGATGCCGCTTTCGATCGTCACGCCGCCCGGCCGATCCTCACGGAGCCAGGCGGGGCCGTCAAGGTCGACGAAGTCGGACAGCGCCGCCACGTGGAGGGCCGGCGCGATCGAGAGCGAGGAGCTCACCATGCAGCCGGTCATGAGGCCGAGCCCACGCGCCCTCGCCGCCTCCGCGAGCTCCAGCGCCGCGGTGAGCCCGCCCGCCTTGTCGAGCTTCACGTTGACCGCCTGGTAGCGGCGCGCGACCAGCGGCAGGTCGGCGGCGACGTGAACGGCTTCGTCGGCGCAGATCGGCACCGCCGGCGAGAAATCCTCCAGCCAGGCGTCGTCTCCCGCTGGCACCGGCTGCTCGAGCAGCGCCGCCCGGACTTCGAGCAGCAGCGGCTGAATCGCTTCGAGAAGGGCGCGGTCCCAGCTCTCGTTGGGGTCGACGATCAGCACCGGATCCGGCGCCGCGGCGCGCACCGCCCTGATCTGCGCCGCCGGATCCTGCGCATCCACCTTCACCTTCAGCACCGGCACGTGGGCGAGCGCGGCAGCGGCCTTCGCCATCGCCTCGGGCGTGTCGATGACGACGGTGAGCGCGGTCGCCACGGTTGACGGCAGCGGCCGGCCGATCGCCTCCGCGACGGAGCGGCCGGAGAGGCGCGCCTCGAGGTCCCACAATGCGCAGTCGAGCGCGTTGCGCGCCGCGCCCGCGGGAAGCGCTCCGGCGAGCTCCGCGCGTCCGCCGCTCCGCTCGATCAGCGGGCGAACCTGCTCGATCGCGGCGAGGGCGCTCGCCACGGTCTCGCCGTAGCGCGGATAGGGCACCGCCTCGCCCCTGCCGACCGCGCCGCCGTCGCGGATCGTGACGGTCACCACGTCGGCCGCGGTCTTGGTGCCGCGGGCGATGCGGAAGGGATGGTTCAGCGGGAAGCGGTCGTGCTGAGCGTCAAGGGTTCTGGGCATAAAAGCCGGTTTATGATGGGTTCAACGCCGAATGCGACGGGATCGGTGCAGGGAAGGCCGAGCCGGTCCTCCGTCTCGGCGCAGAGGCGGCTCGCCGCCTCGCGCTCGAGCGCCGAGGTGTTGAGGCAGACGCCGACCGCGCAGACGTCCGGGCTGGTGAGTCTCGCCGCGTCGAGATTGGCCTCCAGGCATTCCGCGAGGCCCGGCAGCGCCCGCCCCGGGATGCCGCGCATGTGCGGCCGGCCGGGCTCATGGCACATCACCAGCGCCTCCGGCTGCGCGCCGTGGAGGAGACCGAGCGACACCCCGGCGAAGGAGGGATGGAAGAGCGAGCCTTGCCCTTCGATCACGTCCCAGCCGCCGTCGTGACGGGCCGGCGCGAGCTGCTCGACTGCGCCCGAGATGAAGTCGGCCACGACCGCGTCGATGGCGACGCCCTCGCCGGCGATCAGGATGCCGGTCTGGCCCGTCGCCCGGAAATCGGCCGCGACGCCGCGTGCGCGGAGGCCCTCGGTGAGCGCGATCGAGGCGTACATCTTGCCGACCGAGCAGTCGGTGCCGACGGTGAGCAGCCGCCGACCCGCGCGCCGATGGCCCTTGCCGACGGTGAGCCCCGGGGGCGGCTCGCGCACGTCGAACAGGGAAAGCCCCCGTTCCTGCGCGAGCGCGGCGAGGCGCGGCTCGTCGCGCAGCCGCTGGTGCAGGCCCGAGGCGACGTTCATGCCTGCCTCCAGCGCCGCCGCGGCGTCCGCCACGAGCTCGGCGCCGAGCCTGCCGCCCGCCCCGGCGATGCCGAGGATCAGGGTCCTGGCGCCGGCCGCCGCCGCTTCCTCCATGCCGAGCCGCTTCAAGCCGAGCGTCTGCGGGCAGTCATCGTGGCGGAATTCGCCGACGCAGTCCTCGCGGCGGAACGCCGCCACGCCGCGCGACGTCTTGATCGCGAGCGGATCGGCGCTGCGGCCGAGATAGAGGAGGAAGGGCGCCGGGATCATTTCCGATGAGCCTAGCCTCGCCCTTTCGCGACGGACGCATATCCATGGCGCGCCCCGCCATAGCCTGCCGCTATGCCGCTATGGAGCGTCGAGCACGCGCTTCAGCGTCTTCAGGAACTCGCTCGCGAGCGCGCCGAGCGGCCGGTTGATCAGGAACATGGCATGGATGTCGAAGGTGATGCGGGGCCTCAGCGGCCGCATCGCAAGGCCCGGCGCGAGGCAGGCCTGGGCGGTGAAGCTGTCGACAACCGTCATGCCGACGCCGTGGCGGACGAGCGCGCCGGCGATGTAGAAGGTCCGCGCCGAGACGACCTCGTCGAGCTCCACCCCCAGCCGGTCGAGCTCCTCGGTGAAGATGCGGCCGGTGGGGCCGCTCGCGGCGAGGCTGATGAAGCGGTGGCCGGCGAGGCTGTGGAGCTCGATCGACGGCGGCGCGTCCGGCATGTCCTGCTCCCGGTAGAGGACGACGAGCTCGCCTTCGCCGAGCCATTGCTGCGCGATCGGCGCCGCCGGCGGCACCTGGTATGCGATCGCGATATCCGTCTCGCGCTCGTGGAGCTTCCTCAAGAGGTCGTCGTGGTGGACCGTCTGGAGATCGAACTTCACATTGCCGTGCGTGTGCAGGAACCGCGAGACGGCGGTGGGGACGGCGTCGAGCGCGAGCGAGGGCAAAGCCGAGACGCGCAGCGTTCCGCCGGTTCCGCGCCTGAGGTTCCGCCCCGCCTCGCGCAGCGCGTGGACTCGGTCCTGGATCTCGCGGACCTCGGCGAACAGGTGATGCGCGTCCTCGGTCGGGACGAGGCCGCCGTTGGTGCGCTGGAAGAGCTGGAAGCCGAGCAGGCTCTCGGCGTGGCGCAGCATCTTGGAGACGGAGGGCTGGGAGACGTTGAGCGCCCGCGCCGCGCCGCTCACGGAGCCGTTGACGTAGACGGCGTGGAAGATCTCGATGTGGCGCAGGTTCATGCGCTTAACTGTTCCAGCTTTGCCGGAGCTCCGCAATGCATGAAGGGCGGGCTCGCGCCCGCCCTTCGCGCCGTCGCGCCGCGTATTCGTCAGTCGGTGCGGCCGCCCCGGCGCCCGCCGCCGCGGGCCGCGCGCAGCTGCTCCTGCTCGGCGCGGCTGATGACGCCGTTGCGGTCGAGGTCGAGCCGGTCGAAGCGCTCGCCGGCGCGGTCGCGGAACTCGGCCAGCGTCACCGGCCCGCGCTCGCCGCCGGGGCCGCCGCGGGCACCGCGCCGCCCTTCGCCGCCGCGCCCGTCGCCGCCCCGCTCGGCGCGGCGCTGCTCGAAACGCGCGCGCTCCTCCGGGCTCAGCCGGGCGAGGCGCTCGGCGCGGCGCTGCTCGCGCGCCTGGCGCATCTCAGCCGGCGCGATCAGACCGTCGCGGTCGGCATCCAGCGCCGCGAAGCGCCGCTCGGCGTCGGCCAGCGCCGCCGCGCGCGTGATCTCGCCGGCCGGCGCCTGCGGGTGCTGCGCCGAGGCTCCGGCTGAAAATGCGAGCGCCGCGGCGCCTGCGAAAATGATCGTCTTCATGATTGCTCCTTTAAGGGAAGGCTGCCGCGCGGCCGGGATCCCGGCTCCGCATGACGCTCTTTCTGGAACCCGCCTGTCGCGGGAGATTGTCGGCGCGGCGGGAGATTTGTCTCAGTTTGTCGCGGTCGCGGCGGGCGCGCGCGGCACGGCGAGCGTCGCCGAAAGGCCGCCACCCTCGCGATTGGCGAGGCGCAGCGCGCCGCCCGCGCCTTCCGCGATCGCTTTCGCGATGGTGAGGCCGAGCCCGGTGCCCCCGGTCTCCCGGTTGCGCGACTGCTCGAGCCTGAAGAAAGGCTCCTGCACCCGCTCGAGCGCTTCGGCGGGGATCCCGGGCCCGCCGTCCTCGACAACGATCAGGACGTCGCCGCCCTCGCCGCGGACCGAGACCCGCGCCGAGCCGCCATAGGTCACGGCATTGTCGACGAGGTTGCGGATCGCGCGGCGGAGAAGCGCCGCGCTGACGCTCGCGATCTGCCGCCCGCCGCCGTCGAAGCGGACGTCCCGGCCGAGCTCGCGAAACTCCTCGACCACCACGTCGGCGAGGGCGGCGACGTCGACCGGCCGCACCTGCTCGCGGCTCCGTCCGGCGCGGACGAGCAGGAGGCTGTCCTCCAGCATCGCCGTCATCTCGTCGATCGTCGCGATCACGCGCGCGCGCTCCTCCTCCGGCTCGAGGCTCTCGGCGCGGATGCGTAGCGAGGCGAGGGGGGTCCTGAGGTCGTGGCTGAGCGCGCCCAGCATATGGTCCTTCTCGGCGAGCAGGGCCGCGACCCGGCGGTTCATCGCGTTGAACGCCTCGATTGCGTGGGCGAGGTCGGACGGCCCGCGCGGCTCGACGAACGGCGTTCCGCCGCTTCCGCCGAAGCTCTCCGCCGCCGCGGCAAGGTCGCGAAGCGGCCGCGCGATGCGGGCGGCGAGGAACACCATCGTGCCGAGAACGAGGATGTAGAGGAGGAGGGTCGCCGCGGCGAGCCGGGCGGCGAGCCACGGATCCGGCCGCGGCGTGATCAGCCGGCCATGGAGCCAGGCGCGGGGCCCCATCTCGGCCGATATCACGATCAGCTGCACATCGCGCGGGGGGCGGCGGCCGTCCGGCCGCGCCGCCGCGCCGCCGCGCGCGATGCCGGCGCGGATCTGCCCCAGCCGCAGCCCCGCCTCGGCCGCCGCCGTGCGCACCCTGTCCTCGAGCCGCCGGTCGCGCTCGATTGTCAGGTCGGCAAAGCCGCGCCCCTCGTCCAGCAGATAGCGGGCGCCGCGCTGCCGTGTGTCCAGCCTGCGGCTGCGCTCTTCCGCCGGCAGCGGCGCGAGCTGCGCGGCCGTATCGACGAAGCGCGCGATCGCCGGCGCCTCGTTCTGCGCGAGGCTCAGGCGCTGGCGGTCGTTGAGGATCAGCGTGAAGTTGACGATCTGCGCGATCAGCAGCACCGCCGCCATCGCCACCGCGAGCTGCGCGACGAGGCTCCTCGGCATCAGCGTCTTCACAGCTTCCTCACCTCGGCGGCGAGCATAT
>DASWMB010000251.1:0-4230 GCA_036399955.1 Allosphingosinicella sp.
GGCGTGATCAGCACGGCCGCGCCGTTCGGCCGCTGCGGCCGGAACACGGCCATGCGCGGCCGGCTGATGCCGAAGACGTAGCGGTCGTTGTAGGCGGGATCCGTGCTCCGCTCCCGCACCGTCTCGGTCGGCAGCGTCGCCGGCGCGCCCGGCGCGCCGCCCGGCCAGAGGTCGATCGTCTCGCTCGGCTCGGGGAAGCTCAGGTGCGGCGAGGCGGCCGTCGCCGGCGGCGGCGTCTGCGCGCCTCCCCGCGATGCGCAGGCGGTAAGGCCGGCGACGGCGAGGCCGGAAAGCAAAGCGGTGCGGCGGTCCACGATCATCACGGCACCACCAGCAGAGGACGCAAGCCGGGCGCGCTGCGGGCGAGCTCGGTGGCGACCATCGCTGCGAAGAAGTCGGCGCCGTCCCGGCCTACATGCGTATAGTCGAAGGCGAGCCGTGCCTGGCCAAGCGGCTCCAGCGCGGCATTGTCCTGCGCCGCGCTCGGCGCGGAGGCGGCCGGCGCAGGCGCGGCGCCGGTCGAAGCCGGGATCGTGGTCCCCGTGAGCGCCGCCGCGGCGACCTGCGGCGACGGCGCTGCCTGCGCGAAACGCGCGGCCAGGGCCGGCCCGAGCGCCTGCACCGCCTCGGCGCTGCGGGCGTTGAGGTCGACGAGCGGTGTCCCGGTCTCGGCGGCGACGCGGCGCACCGCCTCGGCCCACGGCGCGAGATCGTTCTGGTGCCGCCCGGCCACGAACTGGCGGCGGGCGAGCGGGGTCACCAGCACCGGCCGGGCTCCGGCCGCGCGGGCCTCGGCGACGTAGCGCCGCAAATTGGCGGGGAACTCGGTCGCAAGATCCGTGGAGCGGCCAGGCTTGCCCGGCTGGTCGTTGTGGCCGAACTGGATCAGCACCCGGACGTCGCGATAGCCCGCCGCCCGCATCTCGGCGAGGGCGAGCTCCCACGACCCCTCGGCGCGGTAGCTCCCGGAGCTGCGCCCGCCGCGGGCGAGGTTCACGCAGGCGACGGCGGACGTGACGTGATAGGCGCAGAAGCTCGGCCCCCAGCCGCCGATCACCGCCGTCGTCGAGTCGCCGACGAGGACGATCTTCGACGCCCTGACCGGCTGGACGGGCGGCGCGGCCGGCGCCTGGGCCGCAGCGGGCGCGAGCGCGGCGAGTGTGGCGGCGGCGGCGGCGAGGAATCGGAGGATCATGCGAGCGCCTGGTAGGTGAAGTTGCTGAAACGCGCTTCGCCCGATCCCGCTGCGTAGAGGCCGGGCCTCAGGCTCAGGAAATCGTAGGCGACGTTGTGGTGGTAGCCGGAGACCTCCATCTGCACGTCGAACTTGCGCCAGGTCGCGCCGCGGTTCGGGCTGGTGTGGATGGTGAGGATGTTGCGGTCGTTGGTGAGGCGCAGGCGCAGCCGCCGCGCCGCCTCGGCGGGCCCGCGTGGGCCCGAAAGCCCGTAGCGGTGCATGACGAAGCGGCTGCCGTTGAAGCCGAGCCCGGCGAAGAGGCGGCGGTTGTAGAAGAGGAGCAGGCCCGCCTCCGTCCCTTCGTCGATCTCGAGGTCGCACTCGATCCGGTAGCTTTGGTCGCCGGCGAGGAAGGTGAGCGGGGAGGCGTTGGCCGGGGTGGTTCCCTTGGCGCGCAGGTGCAGCACGCGGTTCGCTCTGCGCAGGCGCGCGCCCTCGTTCGGCTGCGGATCGTAGAAGGCCCACTGGATGCCTGATCTGTCGGAGGTGAAGTCGTCGCTGAGCGGCATGCCGTGGACCTGGCCGGGCAGGTTCACGGGCTTGCGGATCGGCCGCGACAGGTCGCCGCCGAGCGGCCGCACCCAGCCGTCCTGCGTCCATTCGATCGGCTCGAGCAGGGTCTGGCGGCCGAGCGTCCAGTAGCCGTTCTCATAGCCGTGGTAGATCATCCACCAGTCGCCGCGCGGCCCCTCGACGATCGAGGCATGGCCGCGCGACCACCATTTCTCGGTCTCCGACTGCGTCTTGATCACCGGATTGCGCGGGTCGTTCTCCCACGGCCCGTCGATCGAGCGCGAGCGCGCCATGATCACCATGTGCCCGGTCGGCGGCCCGGCCGTCCCGCCGACGGCGGTCACCATGTAGTAATAGCCGCCGCGGCGCAGGATCTTCGGCCCCTCCGGCGCGAAGGTCTCGACCACCCACTCCTCCGGATAGCGCCAGGGATCGTAGACATGCTCGACCTCGCCGACGGTCGAGAGCCCGTCCCGGGCCAGCCGCACGCGGTCGCCGCCGGAGAGGAACAGATAGCGCCGCCCGTCCGGGGCGACCGCATGGCCCGGATCGATGTGGGCCGGGAGCCTGAGGTCGATCGGCTCCGACCAGGGACCCTCGATCCGGGGAGCGTGGATGACGTAGATCGACTTGTAGTGCGGGAAGCGGGCGGGGATGTAGAGGAAGTAGCGGCCGCGATGCTTGACGAGCTCCGGCGCCCAGACCGACCCGACGGGCGTGCGCAGCGCCGCCGTCACCGGCCGCCAGTTCACCAGGTCGCGCGAATGCCAGATGGTGAGGCCGGGATAGGCGTCGAAGCTCGAGAAGGTGACGTAATAATCCTCGCCATCCTTCAGGATCGACGGGTCCGGCCGGTCGCCGGCGAAGATCGGGTTGAGATAGGTGCCGTCGCCGAGATCGGCCTTGCGCTGGCCCTCGAAGCCCCGGCCCCAGCGCATCTCTCCATAGGGGTCGAGCGAGCTCGACGCGCGCGAGCCCTGGGCGCGGAGCGGGCGCGGCAGCACCGCGCCGAAGCCGGCGAGCGCGAGCGAGCCGAGGGTCGAGCGGCGGCTGAGCAGCATCAGAAGTTGAAACGCGCGCCGACGTAAAATTGCCGCCCGGTATGGTGGTAGACGCTGAGCCGGTCGGCCCGGCTGTCGATATACTGGTCGGTATAGGCGTCCGTCAGGTTGACGCCCTCGAGGGTGAGGGTGACGTTGTCGGTCAGCACCAGCGAAGCGGCCATGTCGACGTTGATCGTGCCGTGCGTCCCTTCGACGTCGTTGAAGGTCGGCAGGCCGCTGTTGTTGCCGTTGCGGCCCGGAACCTGGGTCAGGTAGCCGCTGCGATAGGCGACCGAGCCGCGCATCGAGAAGCGGCTGTCCTCATAATAGAGCGTCGCATTGGCGCTGTGGCGCGAGAGGCCGATCAGAGGCTGGCGCGTCGTCAGCGGAGTGGCGGACACGGTGAGCGGATATTCGATCTCGGCATCGACGAAGGTGTAGTTGACGAGCATGCCGAGATTGTCGAGCGGACCCTCGAGGAAGCGGAACGGCATCTGCAGCCCGACTTCCAGGCCCTTCACGATGCCGCCGTCGCCGTTCACCGGCTGGGTGACGGTGAAGATGCTGGCGGGCGTGAGATCCGGATAAGGCGCAAGAAGCGATTCCGGCAGCCCCAGCTGGCTGAACGGAAGCTGCTCGGGCACCGTCGAGACGAAGCTCGAAATGTCCTTGTAGAACAGGCCGAGGATCAGCGCGCTTTCAGGGGCGAAATACCATTCGGCCGAGAAATCCACGGTCGTCGCTTCGATCGGCTGCAGGTTCGGATTGCCGCGGGAGAAGGTGCGGTTGGCGCCGGAGACGGAGAAGGCGCCGCCGGGGTTCAGCGTGCCGATGTCCGGACGCGACATCACACGCGCGGCGGCGCCGCGCAGGATGATGTCGCCCGGTAGCTCGGCGGCGATGTTGAACGACGGCAGGATGTGGTCGTACTCGCGCTCGACCGTGGTCAGCACGTAGGTGGTGGCGGTATTGGTGTAGCCGGACGAGCGCTGGCGGGTCTGGACGTAGCGCGCGCCGATATTGCCGCGCAGCTCGACGGAGCCGAGTTCGAAATTATAGTCCACCTGCCCGAAGGCGCCGAGATCGCGCTCGGTGACGGTGCGGAAGTTCGAGCGGGCCGTGGCGTTCTCGATGCCGAACAGCTGGAACATGCCGGTGTTCGAATAGATGCCGAGCGTGTCCGCGAACGCCTCGAGGTTCGGCACCACGAAGGTGCGCGGTGTGCCTTCCGGAAGCGCCGTGCGGCCGCTGATCGAATAGAGCGTGGTGAGCGCCTGGAGCTGAGTCGAGGTCAGCGCCGGCACCTGCGTCTCGCTGGTGCGGCGAAGCTCGCGCGAATCGAAGCCGTAGCGCTTCCAGTCCGCGCCGGCGCGCAGGGTCAGCGCCTCGCTCATCTCGAAGGCGGCATCGGCCCGCGCGACGCGGAAGCTGTTGTCG
>DASWMB010000252.1:0-2025 GCA_036399955.1 Allosphingosinicella sp.
TCCTCCCCGGGAGGGGGTGGGGGCCCGCCGCCGCTGGCGGTGGTGGCGGGGGCCCGGCGCTGGCGCGGCGACCGCCGCGGGCCCCCTCCACCAGCCGTCGGCTGGTCCCCCTCCCCGTGCCGGGGAGGATTTACGCGCCACGCAGCACCCCCTACCTTCCCCTCATGGCCTCTTCCGAAATCGACGCCCTGACCCAGGCGCTGGCGCGTCTCCCCGGCCTCGGCCCGCGCTCGGCCCGGCGGGCCGTACTCCATCTGATGAAACGCCGCGAAACCGCGCTCGCGCCGCTGCTGCGGGCGCTCGAGCGGGTGAACGAGGCGCTCTCGACCTGCTCCGCCTGCGGCAATGTCGATACGCAGGATCCGTGCACCATCTGCGCCGACCCGCGCCGCGACCCCCGCCTGCTCTGCGTCGTCGAGGAGGTGTCGGACCTCTGGGCGCTCGACCGCTCCCGCCTGTTCCCCGGCGGCTTCCACGTCCTGGGCGGCCGCCTCTCGGCGCTCGAAGGCGTGCGCCCGGAGGACCTCTCGATCGACCGTCTCGTCTCCCGCGTCTCCGCCGGCGGGATCGACGAGGTCGTGCTGGCGATGAACGCGACGCTCGAGGGTCAGACCACCGCCCATTATCTCGCCGAACGCCTCGAGCGCTTCCCGATCCGCCTCACCCAGCTCGCCCACGGCCTCCCCGTCGGCGGCGAGCTCGACTACCTCGACGAGGGCACGCTCGCTCAGGCGCTGAGGGCGAGGCGGCCGGTCTCCTAGCCCCTCTCCCGCCTGCGGGAGAGGGAGCGCCGCCAGCTTGATTCGACACGCTAAAATCCCTACTTCCGCGCCATGGCCATCCTGCCCATCGTCGAAGTCCCGGACCCGCGCCTGCGGCAGATCTCCACGCCGGTCGAGGACGTCACCGACGAGGTGCGCGCGCTCGTCCGCGACATGTTCGAGACGATGTACGCCGCCCCCGGCATCGGCCTCGCCGCCATCCAGGTCGGTGTGCCCAGGCGCATCCTCGTCATCGATCTCCAGGAGCCGGAGGAGGAAGGCGGCGAGCCGGTCCGCGACCCGCGCGTCTTCATCAACCCGGAGATCGTGGAGAATTCCGACCGCGAAGTGCCCTATAACGAGGGCTGCCTCTCTATCCCGGACCAATATGCCGAAGTCGACCGCCCTGACCGCATCCGCGCCCGCTGGCTCGACGAGAAAGGCACGGCCCATGAGGAGCAGATCGAAGGCCTCCTCGCCGTCTGCCTCCAGCACGAAATGGACCATCTGAACGGCATATTGTTCATCGATCACCTCTCCCGCCTCAGGCGCGACATGGTGCTGAAGAAGCTCGCCAAGCAGCGCAAGGAACAGGCCAAGCGCGCCGCCTGAGGCTGCGACGCGCAATGGCAGGGGACCATCGCGCGCTGCGGCGGGCTTGCAGCTTTCTTTTCCACAACAATTTCAATTGCGCGCTTGAGCGGCGCGGCGTCGTGCTTTAGGTTCGCCTTCCGTTCCACACCTGGGGGAGGCCATGGACGCCGCCGCACTGATCGTCGCCGCCTTGCTCGCCATCTTCGGGGTCGCGGTCGGCTGGTATCTCGGCAACCGCCAGGCCGCGGCCTTCCGCAAGGAACGCGACGAGCGGCTCGAGGATTTTCGCCGCGCGATCACGGATCTCGCGGGCGCCGAGGAGCGGGCGAAGCAGGTTCCGTTCCTGCAGCAGCAGCTCGATGCGATCCGGAGCGACTGCAACGATGCGCGCAGCGAATGCGCCCGCCTTTCGGCCTCGGCCGAGGAGCGCGAGCGCGCCTTTGCCGAGCGGATCGCCGAGCTGCAGCAGGCGCGCGAGGCGCTCTCGGCCCAGTTCAGCGAGATCGGCGGCAAGCTGCTCGGCGAGGCTCAGAAGCAGTTTCTCGACCGCGCCGAAGCGCGGTTCAGGCAGTCGGAGGAGACGGCCGGCATCGGGCTCAAGGCGTTGCTCCAGCCCGTCACGGAACGTTTGCAGCGCTACGAGGAGGGCGTCGCGAAGGTCGAGGCAGAG
>DASWMB010000253.1:0-6675 GCA_036399955.1 Allosphingosinicella sp.
CTGGTGGTTTGAAAACTTCAGCACCGACGTGCATTCGCAACCTGATCCGCGCCGGTTACCCCAGCGTTACCCCAACGCGACCTCCCATAAAAGTGCGACGCCGTTCCCCTCGAGGGGGCTGCTTTTGTTCAATAAATTGGAGCGGGCGAAGGGATTCGAACCCTCGACCCCAACCTTGGCAAGGTTGTGCTCTACCCCTGAGCTACGCCCGCTCGGCGGATCGTCCCGCGGACGGGCGATCGAGGCGGGGCGGCTGATAGCGAATGGTCCGCCGCGCGGCAAGCCCCTTGGCCCCGCAATCGCTTAGGCTTGGCAGATGGGCGCGCAATCCCACATAGGGCGGGAAATCCGCACGGACGAAGGGAGCGAGGATGGCGTCACTGGGCATGAGCGCGGCCGAGCGGGAGGCGCTGGAGGCCTTCCGCCGCGACGTCGTCGAGCCGTCGCGCGACGCGCTCGTCATCGTCGACTTCTGGGCCGAATGGTGCGGCCCCTGCAAGCAGCTGACGCCGGTGCTGGAGAAGGTGGCGGCGGATTATGCCGCAAAAGGCGTCAAGCTCGTCAAGATCAACGTCGACGAGAACAAGCTGGTCGCAGCCCAATTCCGCGTCCAGTCCATCCCCACCGTCTATGCGATCTTCCAGGGCCAGCTCGTCGCCGACCTCACCCCGGCGCGCACCGAAGCGCAGCTCGCCCGCTTCCTCGACCAGATCCTCGACCAGCTCCCGATCCAGGGCGAGGAGCAGCAGCTCGAGGCCGAGATCGAGCCGCTGATCGCGATGGGGGAGGACGTGCTGGCAGGCGGAGACGCCGAGCGCGCCGCGAGCATCTTCGGCCAGATCATGGAGATGGCGCCGGAGAATCCCGAGGTCGTCTCCGGCCTCGCCCGCTCGCTGATCGCCGCCGGCCGCACCGAGGAGGCGCGCGCCCTGCTCGATTCGCTCCCCGAGAAGATCGCGGCCGACCCGGCGCTCGCCCAGGCGAAGTCGGCGCTCGCGGTGGCCGAGATGGCGCCGGCGGATGCGGAGAGCGCCGAATATCAGCGCCGGATCGCGGCCGATCCCGAAGACCATGAGGCGCGGTACGAGCTCGCCGCCGCTTTGATGGCGCGCGGCGACCGCGACGGCGCCGCCGACCAGCTTCTCGAAAGCATCGCCCGCGACCGCGACTGGAACGAGGCGGCGGCGAGGAAGCGCCTCCTCCAGTTCATCGAGGCGGTCGGACTAGAGGACCCGTGGGCCTCGCAGCAGCGGCGGCGCCTCTCCGCCATCCTGTTCGGCTGATGAGCGCCGGAGCGCTGCTGAGGGTGCCGGTCTTCCCGCTCGCCGGGGCGCTGCTCTTTCCCGGCGCGCAACTGCCGCTCCACATCTTCGAGCCGCGCTATCGCGCGATGGTTCGCGATGCGCTGGCGAGCGACGGGCTGATCGCCATGGTTCAGCCGCGCGACCAGGAGGAGCCGCCTGCCCTTTTCGAGGTCGGTTGCATCGGCCGCATCGCGTCGAGCGACGAGCTCGAGGACGGCCGATTCAACATCGTGCTGGAAGGCCTCGGCCGCTTCCGCATCGCGCGCGAGGCCGAGGTCGAGACGCCCTACCGCCAGGTCGACGCCGACCGCGAAGGCTTCGACGACGAGGACGACGATCCCGAGCCGCTCGGCATCGCCCAGCGAGCGGAGCTGGAGCGCGAGGCGCGCCGCTATGCCGACGCTTTGGGATATCAGGTCGACTGGGAGGCGGTCGGGCGGCTCGACGACGAGATGCTGGTGAACGGCATCGCCCAGATCGCGCCGCTCGACGTCGGCTCGAAGCAGGCTCTGCTCGAAGCGCCCGACATCGCCGAGCGCGCCGACCTCCTCGTCCAGTTCATGCATTTCCAGCGCATGGCGCCGGGCGGCGCCGATGGCCCGGAGACGCTGCAGTGAAGCGGGAATTGCTCGACGTGCTCGTCTGCCCGCTGACGCGGACGCCGCTGCGCTACGACGAGGCGGCGCAGGAGCTCGTTTCGGACGAGGCCGGCCTCGCTTATCCGATACGGGACGGCGTTCCGGTGATGCTGATCGACGAGGCGCGGCCTTTAGACCGGCAGGCCACGCAGCAATAGGGGCAGGTCGCCGCTCTCGCCGCGCGCTTCGGCCATGAACCAGTCCTTGAGAGGGCCGAGCCGCTGGACGGCGCCCATGCCGAAGCGCCGGATCGAGGAGGCGGTGCGGCCCGGCACACCGTAGAGGCGGGTCAGGCCGTCGGTCGCGGCGGCGACCATGAATGTGTCGAGGCTGCGCCAGCGCTGATACCGCCCGAGCAGCTGCGCATCGCCGAGGTCGAGCCCGAGGCGGGCGCCCTCGACCAGCACCTGGGCGAGCGCGGCGGCGTCGCGGAAGCCGAGATTGAGGCCCTGACCGGCGATCGGGTGGATGCCGTGCGCGGCGTCGCCGACGAGCGCGAGGCGCCGGGCGGTGATCGTCGCGGCATGATGGAAGCCGAGCTTGTAGCTGGCGCGGGGGCCGGCAATGCGGATCTCGCCGAGGAAACCGCCCATCCTCTTGTCGAGCTCGGCGGCCATCGCGCGGTCGGGCAGGTCGAGCAGCGCGTCGGCATCGGCGAGCGCGACCGACCAGACGATCGCCGAGCGCCACCGCGCGTCCTCACCCTGCAGCATCGGCAGGATCGCGAACGGGCCGGATGGGTAGAAGATCTCGTAGGCCGTGTTCTCGTGCCAGCGCTCGTGGCTGACGGTGACGACCAGCGCGACATGCTCGTACTGCCACCGCGCCAGCGGGATGTTCGCGGCCTCCCGCGTCGGTGAGTTGCGGCCCTCGGCGCCGACGAGAAGCGGCGCGGCGAGGAGGCGGCCGTCGGTGAGGGCGACGCGGACGCCGGTCTCGTCGCGCACCACCTCACCGGGATGGGCGGGCATGACCATGCTCACCTTATCCGCCGCCTTCGCGCAGTCCCTCAATGCGCCGCGCAGGAGCCGGTTCTCGAACATGATCCCGAGCGGATCGTCGCCCGCCTCCGGCTGGAAGGTGATGCCGCCGGGCTCGAGCCCGTCGCTGACCCGGATCGATTCGATCGGGCAGCCCCGCCCCTCAAGCGCGTCGCCGACGCCGATCGCCTCCAGCATCCGCCAGGAGGAGCTGGCGACCGCGGTCGCGCGACCGTCATATTGCGGCGTCAGCTGGGTCTCGGGATCGGCGGGATCGACGACGAGGCTGGAAAGCCCGTGGCGGTCGAGCGCGAGCGCCAGCGTGAGCCCGACGAGGCCGCCGCCGAGGATGATCACGTCCGCGCGCTCCATTTTCCTCTCCTAGCGATGCAAAGGTGCAACGCCAAGCGCTTGACCCGCGAGTCCGCAACGGCGCAAGAAGGGGGTCGGGAACATTTGGGGCACGGTGATGGCGACTGCAGCTGCACGCGCCGGCCGCCCGGGTCGGCTGGGCCAGTTGAGGCAAGATGCGGGACGCGGCGCGCGCAAGCTGGTGCGCGTCGCCGGCGGATGGGCGCTCGCGCTCGCCGCCCTCGCGGCTGCGCTCGCCCTCGCCACCTACCGGCCGACCGATCCGTCGCTCAACACCGAAGCAGGGGGGCCGGTCCAGAACTGGCTCGGCGCCCCCGGCGCCTGGACGGCCGACCTGCTCCTGACCCTGTTCGGCCCGGTCTCGGCCCTGCTCCTCCCGCTCCTGTTCCTGACCGGCGTCCGCGTGGCGCTCGCCGCGCCGCCGCGGCCGTGGAAGCGGCTGTTCCTGGTCACGGTCGTCGCCGCGACGCTGGGCGGCACGTCCGCCGCTCTTCTGATCGGCGGCGCGATCAACGGACTTCCCGCCGGCTGGGGCGGCGCCACCGGCCTCACCCTCGCCGCGCTCGTCGAACGCGGTCTCGCCGCGATCGGCCAGCCCGGCATCATCGAACCCTTCCGGGTCGTGATCATGGCCTTGCTCGCGCTTGCCGCCGCGGCCCTGTGGTGGATCGGCCTCGGCCTCAGCCGCGAGGAGCGCCAGTGGATCGCCGCCCGCCGCATCGCCTTGCGCCGGGGCTCCGCCGCGATCGGCGACGAGGACAGCGAGCCGGTCGAACCGGCGCAGCGCCCGGCGCGCCGCCCGGTCACGCCCGCGCCCGAACCGCGGTCGCCGGTCATCGCCGAACGGCCCAAGGCGCCGGAGGGCCGCCGCGCGCCGAAAGACCGGCAGGCGTCGCTCGCGCTCGGCGACAGCTACGTCCTGCCTTCGGTCGATCTGCTGAACCCGGCGCCGCCGCCGATCAACGCCGCGCTCGACAAGGCGGCGCTCGAGCGCAATGCCCGGCTTCTCGAATCGGTGCTCGAGGACTTCTCGGTCAAAGGCGAGATCGTCGAGGTCCGGCCCGGCCCCGTCGTCACCATGTACGAGCTCGAGCCCGCCAGCGGCATCAAGGCGAGCCGCGTCATCCAGCTCGCCGACGACATCGCCCGCAACATGTCCGCCCTCTCGGCCCGCGTGGCGACGATCCCGGGCCGCAGCGTGATCGGCATCGAGCTGCCCAACGCCAAGCGAGAGATGGTGGTGCTCTCCGAGCTGATCTCGAGCGAGGCCTTCGAGGACCAGGTCGCGCAGCTGCCGATCGTTCTCGGCAAGAACATCGCCGGCGATCCGGTCGTCGCCGACCTGGCGCCGATGCCGCATCTGCTCGTCGCGGGCACCACCGGCTCGGGCAAGTCGGTCGGCCTCAACTGCATGATCCTGTCCCTGCTCTATCGCCTCACGCCCGAGCAGTGCAAAATGATCATGATCGATCCCAAGATGCTGGAGCTCAGCACCTACGAGGACATCCCCCACCTCCTCGCCCCGGTCGTCACCGAGCCGGCCAAGGCGATCCGCGCGCTCAAATGGACGGTGGAGCAGATGGAGGAGCGCTACAGGATGATGGCGTCGGTCGGCGTGCGCCAGCTTTCCAGCTTCAACGCGAAGGTGCGCGAGGCGAAGATGAAGGGCCAGTCGCTCGGGCGCCGGGTCCAGACCGGCTACGACGCCGAGACGGGCCAGCCGCGCTACGAGATGGAAGAACTCGAATATGAGGTGCTGCCGCAGATCGTCGTCGTCGTCGACGAGCTTGCGGACCTGATGATGACCGCCGGCAAGGAGGTCGAGTTCCTGATCCAGCGGCTGGCGCAAAAGGCCCGCGCCGCCGGCATCCACCTGATCATGGCGACGCAGCGCCCGTCGGTGGACGTCATCACCGGCGTGATCAAGGCGAATTTGCCGACCCGGATCAGCTTCGCCGTGACCTCGAAGATCGATTCGCGCACCATTCTCGGCGAGCAGGGCGCCGAGCAGCTGCTCGGCAAGGGCGACATGCTCTACATGCCCGGCGGCAAGCAGATCGCCCGCGTCCACGGCCCCTTCGTCTCCGACGAGGAGGTCCGCGCCGTCGCCGACCATTGGCGCGGCCAGGGCCATCCGGACTATATCCAGGCGGTGACCGAGGAGCCCGAGGACGGCGGCTACATGTTCGAGGGCCAGCCGGTCGGCGAGGACGATCCGGAGGCGCAGCTCTTCCGCAAGGCGGTCCAGACCGTCGCCGAGAGCCAGAAGGCGTCCACCTCCTACCTCCAGCGCCAGCTCCGCGTCGGCTACAACAACGCCGCCCGCCTCATCGAGCGGATGGAGAAGGAAGGCATCGTCTCCGCCCCCGACCATGTCGGGCGCCGCGAGGTCCTGGTCGACGCGGAGGGGCGGCCGCTCGCCTGAACGGTCCGGAACCGGCGGGTTCACTGGGCATTCAAGGGGCGGACACCATATCCCCCGCAAGCTTGAAGAACCTGAAGGAGTCATTTCCATGTTGCGTTTTCGCGCGCTCGCCCTTGCCGCGGCCCCGCTCGCTTTCGCCGTTGCCGCCGTGCCGGCGCCCGTCGCCGCCCAGGCGGACAACGGCCTCGCTCTGGTCCAGCAGCACCTGCGCGCGGTGAACACCATGACCGCGAACTTCAGCCAGACCGACCGCCGCGGCCGGACGCTGAACGGCACCGTGCAGATCAAGCGGCCGGGCCGCGTCCGCTTCGATTATGGCCGCAGCGCCAACATGCTGATCGTCGGCGACGGCCGCGCCCTCAATTTCGTCGACTACGACGTGCGCCAGGTCTCGCGCTGGCCGATCAACGATTCGCCGCTCTCGGTCCTGCTCAATCCGAACCAGGACCTGTCGCGCTTCTCGCGCGTGACCCGCAACGACGCCCAGGTGCTGCTGCTCGAGGCCCGCGACCCGCGCCGGCGCGAGTTCGGCACGATCACCATCGCCTTTGCCAAGTCCGGCAGCGCCCCGGGCGGCCTGATCCTCACCGGCTGGACCACGCTCGATGCGCAGAACAACCGGACGACGATCCGCCTCTCGAACCAGCGCTTCAACGTCGCCGTCGCCGACAGCGCCTTCCGCTATACCGACCCGCGCCGGCGCGGCGGCCCCCGGGGCTGATCGGAAGCCATCGCAATCACGCGAAGAGACAATATGTCATTCATGATCGCGACAGGTAGGTAGCGATAAACAACACACTGCAATCGCGAATCCCCAGCTTGGGTTTCCCCCCTGTTCCCCGAGCCGGATCTCGCGGTTGACCTCGCGTCAAAACGCTTGGTTGGCCCCCGCTCCACGCCCCCGGAGCGGGGGCCTTTCCATGTCCGCTCCGCTTCGGCAGGCGGCCCGGCACATC
>DASWMB010000254.1:0-4943 GCA_036399955.1 Allosphingosinicella sp.
AAGCCGGCGCGGAGATCAGCGCGCCTGCGCGAGATCGACGCCGATATAGATCGGCGGCTGTGGGCCGCGGCGGACGTGGAGCAGCACCGTCGGCCGCCGCGCCGCCCTCGCCGCCGCCACGGCCGCAGCCGCCTCTTCCGGTGTGCGGGTGGGACGCCGGTCGATCGACAGGATGATGTCGCCGGCCTGGAGGTTCTTGACCGCGGCGTCGCTGTTCGGATCGACCGAGACGACGATCACTCCCCGGACGCCCGCCTCGAGGCGAAGCTGGCGCGCGACGTCGGCGGTCAGCGTCTGGACGGTGAGGCCGAGGCCTTCGCGAGTCGAGCGCTGGCTGCTCGACTGCGTCTCTTCCTTGCCGCCCGGCGCCGCTGCCGGCCCCTCGCCCTCCTCGGTCTGGTTGAGCCGCGCGAGCTCCTCGTCCGAGGGGCGCTCGGCGAGCACGACCGTCACCGAACGGCGCTGGCCGTTGCGGATGACCTCGATCGGCACGCGCGATCCCACCGGCAGGTTCGAGACGAGGTAGGAGAGCGACTGCTCCTGCGTCACCGGCTGGTTGTTGACGGTGACGACGACGTCGCCTTCCTGGATGCCGGCACGCGCGGCCGGCCCGCCGGGCGTGACGGCGCGGATCAGCTCGCCGCGGTTGCGCTCGACGCCGAGAGCGGCGGCAAGGCCCGCGTCGAGCGACTGGAGGCTGACGCCCATATAGCCGCGCCGGACGCGCTCGCCGCGGCGGAGCGCCTCGACGATCGGCAGCGCCTGCTCGGCAGGAATGGCGAAGCCGATGCCGACATTGCCGCCGGTCGGCGAGATCAGGGCCGTGTTGATGCCGATGACATTGCCCTGGAGGTCGAACATCGGGCCGCCCGAATTGCCCGAATTGATCGGCGCGTCGGTCTGGATGTAGCGGTCGTACTGGCCCGCGCCGATGTTGCGGTGGAGTGCCGACACGATTCCGGCGGTGACGGTGCCGCCGAGCGTGAACGGGTTGCCGATCGCGATCACCCAGTCGCCGACGCGCACCCGGCGCGAATCGCCGAAGCGGACGAAGGGCAGCGCGCCGCGCGGCCGGATCTTGAGCACCGCGAGGTCGGACGCGGTGTCCCGGCCGACCACTTCCGCCTGATATTCCGTGCCGTCGTTCAGCGTCACCGTCACCGCCTCGACGACGGCGTTGTCGCGCGCGGGCGCCACGACGTGGTTGTTGGTGACGACATAGCCGTCGGCCGAGATGATGAAGCCGGAGCCGAGCGAGCCGCCGCGCTGCACGGTGTCGCTGCCGCCTTCGCCGCCCTGCGGCACCTCGCCGCCGAAGCGGCGGAAGAATTCCTCGAAGCCCGGCGGCAGGCCGCGGTTGCGCGGGATCGTGATCGCCTGGCGGGTCGAGATGTTGACCACCGCCGGCTGCAGGCGCTCGACCAGGTCGGCGAAGCTCATCGGGGCGCCGCCACGGGGCGCGGCGGCGTTGATCGTGCCCGGCTCGTTCTGCGCGACCTGCGCTCCGACCGGATTGCTCAGCGTCGCGACGGCGCCGCCGAGGAGCAGCGCGCCGGTGATTCCATAGACGTAACGCACCTATTCATTCTCCTTGATCTGGCCGGGTCCCCCCGCGCCGGAACATGCCCACTTGGGCTCGAACGCTAGATAGGTCGCCTGAACCGGAATTGAATGTCCGCCGCGCGTCGAACTACCGGCCCGGGCCCGGGCCCCTGCCCCTGAACTGGCGCAGATATTCGTTTTGCGGGCTCAGCAGGATGTTCGACCGGCCCTGCCGCCCCTCCGAGATGAAGCTCGCCTCGTAGGACTGCATGGCCCGGTAGAAATCGTAGAATTCGGGATCCTGGTTGAAGGCGCGGGCGTAGGTCGCGGCCGCTTCGGCGTCGGCCTCGGCGCGGATGATCTGCGCCTGCTTGAGGCCCTGCGCCTGGATCGAGCGCGCCTCCTGCTGGCGGGCGGTCCGCATCCGCTGATAGGCCGAATCGAGCGGGGTTCCTTCCGGAAGGTCGGCGCGCTTGATCCGGACGTCGACGATCTCGGCGCCGTACTGGCGGGCGACGCGGTTCAGCGCATTCTCGATATTCTCCATCATCTGCCCGCGCTCGGGGCTGAGCAAGGCGGCGAACGGCCGCCGGCCGAGCTCGTTGCGGAGCGCCGATCCGAGGATCGGGCGGAGCTGGTCGCTGACCCGCTCCTCGCTGCGCGCGGAGATGTACATGCGCAACGGATCGACGATCCGGTAGCGCGCGAAGGCATCGACCTGGAGGCGGTACTGCTCGGTGGAGAGGACCTGCTGGCGCTCGAGGTCGACGCTGAGGATGCGCCGGTCGATCCAGACGATCTGCTCGAGGAACGGCAGGCGGACGGCAAGGCCGGCCCCCTCGCCGCCGAAGCGGTCGTTCGGCAGATAGCGGTTCAGGATGCGCTGCGGCTCGCCGAAGCGGACGATCACCGCCTGCTTCGTCTCCGGCACGATCGCAAAGGTGCTGCCGACGAGGATGAGAAGCAGGATGGCGAAGACCGCAAGTGCGATCGGGTTGCGTGCGACGCGGCCCATCAGCGGCCTCCCTGCTGCTGCTGCGGCGGCGCAGCGGGCTGCGCCTGCTGGCCCTGCTGCCCCTGCTGGCCCTGCTGCTGGCGCCGCTGGAGCTCGGGGAGCGCGAGATAGGGCGTGACGCCGGGCGCCTCGATGATCGTCGAATCGACCCGCGACAGGATCCGCTCCATCGTCTCGTAATACATGCGCCTCCGGGTCACTTCGGGCGCCGCGCGATATTCGGCATAGACCTTCTCGAACGCCGCCGATTCGCCCTGGGCGCGGGCGGTGAGCTGGAGAGCGTAGGCGCGGGCGTCGTTGATGTAGCTCTGCGCCTGCTGCTGCGCCGCAGAGACTTCGAGGAACGCCTGGTTGACGGCCTCGGGCGGCGCGGACTGGCTGACGGCGATGCCCTGGATGGCGACGCCGGCGCGATAGTCGTTCAGCAGTTGCTGCATCGCCTGCTCGACCCGCGCCTCGATGTCGCTGCGGCCGGCGCCGATCGCCTCGTCGAGCGTCATCCGCGCGACGACCGAGCGCATCGCGCTCTCGGCGACCTCGCGGATCGTGTCCTCGGTCTCGGCCATCTGGAAGATGAAGAGCGCCGGATCGCTGATGTTCCAGCGCACGGAATAAGCGAGGTCGATGACGTTCTGGTCGCCCGTCAGGATGAGGTTCTCGGTATCGCCCCCGGTCGGCACCTTGGTCTCGCGGATGTTCTCGACGTCGATCTTCTGGACGCCCCCGATCGGCGATGGCCAGGAGAAGCCGATGCCCGGGCCCATGGTCGAGGAATAGCGGCCGAAGACGGTGACGACGCCGCGCTCCTGCGGACCGATCCGGTGGACGCTGGTGAAGAGGACCCAGAGGAGGAGGAAGGCGATGAGGCCGTAGAGCCAATAGGGGCGGCCGTCCTGCGGGAAGCGGCCGCCGAAGCGGTCGCGGCTCTTCTTCAGGAATTCGTCGATCGAGCTGACGTTGCCGCCGCCGCCGCGGCCCGGCTTGCGGGGGCGCGGGGGCTGGCCCCAGGGATTGCGCGGCCCGCCGCCGCCGCCTTCGCCGCCCGAGCCGCCGCCGTCCCCGCCGCCGCCGGAGCCGCCTCCCGAGCTGCCCCCCGAACTGCCGCCGCCGCCCCAGGGGCCGCGATTTTCATTGAACAACGCGCCGAAACGCCTGCCCCACCGGAATTTGCTGAACATGGAGCCTTTATAGGAACGGCTCCGGCGGAAAAACA
The DNA here is from genome assembly GCA_036399955.1 of Allosphingosinicella sp. Taxonomy (GTDB): domain Bacteria; phylum Pseudomonadota; class Alphaproteobacteria; order Sphingomonadales; family Sphingomonadaceae; genus Allosphingosinicella. The sequence continues at coordinate 3,771 of DASWMB010000254.1, forward strand.
GTGCCAAGCCGCCGCGCTTCTCCTATCGCCCGGGGCGATGAGCGACGACACGAGCAAGCTGCTGACGGCATTGGGCGATCTTGCGCTGCGCGTCTCCGCGCCGAAGCTGCGCGACGGCGTCGCCAGCATGCTGCTCGACGTGACCGGCTTCGACGCCGCGGGACGCGCCGAGCTCGAGCGCCGCATCCGCGCCGCCCTGCTCGTCCTCCCCGAAGTCTCGGACGTGCGCATCGCGATGCACGCGGACAAGCCGCAGCGAACGATCCTTGCGATCGGCAGCGGCAAGGGCGGCGTCGGCAAGTCCACCGTCTCGGCCAACATCGCCGTCGCGCTCGCCCGCCTCGGCCGCAAGGTCGGCCTGGTCGACGCCGACATCTACGGGCCGTCCCAGCCCCGGATCATGGGAAACAGCGAGCGCCCCGAGCTCGCCGACCGGCAGATCGTGCCGGTCGCGGCCCATGGCGTGCGCATGCTGTCCATCGGCCAGCTGATCGAGCCCGGCACGGCCGTCGCGTGGCGGGGGCCTATGACGGGGAGCGCACTCGGCCAGCTGATGGAGGGGGACTGGGGCGATGCCGAGATCCTGATCGTCGATCTGCCGCCCGGCACCGGCGACGTCCAGATGACGCTGATGCAGAAATGGAAGCCGGCGGGCGCGGTGATCGTCTCGACGCCGCAGGACCTCGCGCTCATCGACGCCACCCGCGCGATCGACCTCTTCCGCAAGATGGACGTGCCGCTCGTCGGCCTCGTCGAGAACATGGCGGGCTTTGAATGCCCGCATTGCGGCGAGATATCGGACCCTTTCGGCTCCGGCGGCGCCGAGGCGGCCGCGAAGGTGATGGGGATCCCCTTCCTCGGCCGCATCCCGCTCACCCTCACGATCCGCCTCGCCTCGGACGCGGGCCGACCACCGGCGGCGGGAGAGGGGGAGGAGGCGGCGATCTTCCGCGGCATCGCCGAGCGCCTGCTCGCCGAGGTGAACCGCGTCGCCGCTTGAGGGTTGTGGCTCCATGCCCCTCACCCGCGAAGACGATATCCGCCGGCTCCTCGCCGAGACCCGCACCATCGCCCTCGTCGGAGCCTCGGATCGGCCCGGCCGGCCGAGCTGGGGCGTGATGCGGGTCCTGCTCGAGCACGGCTACACGGTGGTGCCGGTTAATCCGCAGCTCG
>DASWMB010000255.1:0-4744 GCA_036399955.1 Allosphingosinicella sp.
TATGGTCGGCGCCGATGCCGGTGGTGATGTGGAACCGTTCGAACGAGGTGAAGGTGACGCCCGGATTGCTGCCGACGCTCTGATAGTAGCCGCCGTCGAAGCCCTCGCCCGAGGTGCTGGCGCGCGGACCGTCGGATATGATGTTGCCCGTCGCGGCCGAATAGTTTGCGACCAGGGTGTCGGTGCCGATGCCGCCATTCACCGCGTCCATCCCGCCCGCGACGGTGACCCTATCGTCGCCGCCGCCCAGATTGACGGTCTCGTTTTCGTTGATCGCGCCCGTGATCACGACGTCCGCCAATCCGGTGGTCGTGAGGATGCCGAGATATTCGAAATTGACGATCGTGCCGGGGCCACCCTGCGCGCCCGTGCTGGTAAGGTCGAAGCTCACCCCGCTGCCGTACGTGGACAGATCTGCGCTGAATCCATCATTGTCCGTGCCGCCGTCGCCGCTGTCGCTGCCGCTGCCGAAGTTGACGAAATCGTTGCCGGCGCCGGTGCGTACGATGTCGTCGCCGCTCGCCGTCCTGATATTGTCGTTGCCGCCGCCGGTCGTGATGTCGAACCGCTCGATCGAACTGTAGGTGACGGCCGGATTGCCGCCGATGCTCTGGTAGTAGGCGCCGTCGAAGCCCTCGCCCGAGGTGCCGGCCCGCGGACCGTCGGAGACTATGTCCCCCGTCGCGGCCGAATAGTTTGCGATCAGCGTGTCGGTGCCGATGCCGCCGTTGACGGTATCCGTGCCGACGCTGACGGTGACCGTATCGTTGCCGCCCAGCAGGTCATAGGTGTCGCTATTGCCGGTTTCGCCGTATACGTCGTTGTCGGGCGTTCCAGTGAAAGTAGGCATGCGAATCTCCCCTCGCTGCCGGCGCACGCGGGCAGCGTCAAACAGGTGGGAGTGCTGCGGCCCCCGCCCCGATCGGATCGATCGAACCCCGCTCAGGCTCAGATTCGGAATGCTTTATTTTTCCGGGGCTTACCCTCGCAGGGCACGGGCCCCGTTGTAAATTGCCTAATTAGGCAGGGTGCTTCGCGCCGGCGATCGTGCTAAGCTATTGCAAAATCTACGGCGAGGCGAGCCATTGGCACGAATACTGGTCGTAGATGATCACCCTCTTTTCTGTGAAGGACTGGCCCATGCCGCGGCACGGCTGCGGCCGACGTGGCAGCTTGTCTTTTCTCACACTGCGGCGTCGGCCCATGAAGCTTTGGCTGGCGGTGGGCTCGATTTGGTCATCGTCGACGTCGGCTTGCCCGATATGGACGGATTTGCTCTGCTGCGCTCGATCGCGGCCGTCCATCCTCGGCTGTCGCAGATCCTGATCTCGGGCCGCAACGATTCCGCGGTCCGCGTCCGCGCCAGGGCGTGCGGGGCGCGCGGCTTCATCTCGAAGACGATGCCGCCGACGGCGATCATCGAATCCGTCGACGCGGTCCTGCGCGGCGAGGAGGCGCTCGAACCGCCTTCCAGGGCCAATGGCGGCATGCCTGTCCTGTCCGCGCGGCAGGCCGAAGTGCTCGAGCTGCTCAGCGAGGGCCATGGCAACAAGGAGATCCGCCACCGGCTCGGCATCGCCGAGCGGACGGTCCGCGCGCATCTCACCGAGCTGTTCCAGCTCCTCGACGCGCACAGCCGCACGCAGGCTCTGATCCGCGCCCGCGAGCTCGGGCTGATCGAGTGACCGCGCTCCTGCCGATCTCGGCCGCCGCCCCCGCCGACGACGCGGCCGGCATCCGCCGCGAATCGATCCGCACGCTCTACGCGCAGATGCGCAACACCTCGCTCGCCTCGATGGTGATCACGGTCTACATGGTCGCCGCTTCCTTGGCGTTCACTGCGCACGCCGTCGTCCTCGCCTGGGCGGCGGTGCAGGTCGCCAGCATCCTCGCCCGCGAAGGGCTGATTCACCAGTTCCACAAGCGCAACCCTCCGGACGCGGCGCTGGAGCGCTGGGCGGCTTATTACGTCGTGCACCAGATAGGGGTGGGGCTCGTCTGGGGCTCGACGATGTTCCTGTTCGCCCATCCGGAGCAGCCGATCACGGTCGCGCTGACGCTGTGCTGCCTCTATTCGATCGGGGCGGGCGCGGTGCCGGCGCAATCCTATACGCCCGCCAGCCTCTACGCCGTGGTCGGCGTGCTCTACGGCCTCGTCGCCGCGCGCCTGCTGGCGGTCGGAAGCTTCGAATATGCGCTGCTCGGCATTGCCTCCGCGCTGTTCGGGCTCACCATGGTCGGCTTCTGCCGTGTCCAGGCGCGGACGCTGCGCGAGGGCTTCCGGATCCGTTTCGAGAATCGGGCGCTGCTTGCCGCCCTCACCGAACGGACCGCGGAGGCCGAGGAGGCGCGCAACCGGGCCGAGCTCGCCAGCCTCGCCAAGTCCCAGTTCCTCGCCGCCGCGAGCCACGACCTGCGCCAGCCGCTCTACGCCCTCAGCCTCTTCTCCGCCTCGCTGCGCGAGTTGAAGCTCGACGACGAGGGCTGCAGGGTGGTCGGCAAGATCCAGGACAGCATCGCCGTGATGGAGTCGCTGTTCGACGGCCTGCTCGACATCTCGCGGCTGGAGGCCGGCGTCGTCGAGGCCCACATCGTCCCCGTCTCGGTCGACGCCATGTTCGACCGGCTGAGCCAGGTCTATCATCCGATCGCCGTCGAACGCGGCCTCGACCTGCGATTCCGCTGCGACGGCGAGTGGCTGTCGAGCGATCCGACCCTCCTCGAGCAGGTCCTCTCCAACCTTCTCTCGAACGCGATGCGTCACACCCATGAAGGAGGCGTACTGGTCGCCGCCCGCGGCCGCGGAGATCGCGTCCGGCTCGAGATCTGGGACACCGGCATCGGCATCGGCGAGAGAGATTTCGCGCGCATCTTCGACGAGTTCGTCCAGGTCCACAATCCGCAGCGCGACCGGCGCAAGGGGCTCGGCCTCGGCCTGTCGATCGCGCGCCGCGCCGCCGCTTTGGTCGGGAGCGCGGTCGAGCTTCGCTCCCGCGAGGGCGCGGGCTCGCGCTTCATGGTCGTGCAGCCGCGCTGCGCCGCGCCGGAGCCCCGTCCCCGCGACCGGCTGCCCGACGGCATCGGGTTCGGCGGCCGCACTCTCCCCGTGTTGGTGATCGAGGATGACCAAAACGTCCGCGTCGCCCTGGCCGATCTCCTCACCCGCTGGCAGATCCGCTTCGACATGGTCGCGGATGCGCCGCTTGCGCTCGGCCGCATCGCCGACGGTGCCCGCTACGGCCTCGTCATCGCGGACTACCGGCTCGACGGTCCGCTCGACGGCCTGGACCTGATTGCCGCCCTCGCCGAGCGCCATCCCGCGCCGCTCCCCCACGCCGTGCTGATCACCGGCGACTTCGATCCTGAGCTCATCGCACGGGCGCACGAGCAGGGCATTCCGCTGCTCCACAAGCCCGTCCGGGCAGATATCCTGCGGCGGCTGGTCGGCCTGTCCAACTAGCGCGTTCTCGGACCTCGCCGGTGGAGCGCCCGCCTTGACTTCGCCCGGCTTTTCCGCTTGAGACACCGCGCACGCGGGGCCTCGGGCTCCGCGTCCTCATTTGGGGTTTGCGCGGTCCCCCTGTTCGACCGCGTGGCCCGGAATGCCTGATACGGTTCCGGGACGAACGAAGGACGAAGACCCATGCGCCATCGCGTCGCCGGGCGGAAGCTTCAGCGCACCGCCTCCCACCGTACCGCCATGTTCCGCAACATGGCCGCCGCATTGATCAAGCACGAGCAGATCACGACCACGCTCGCCAAGGCGAAGGAGCTTCGCCCCTATGTCGAGAAGCTGATCACGCTCGGCAAGAAGGGCGGCCTTTCGAACCGCCGCCTCGCCCACGCGCGCCTCCTCGACGACACGCAGCTGGTCAAGCTGTTCGACGTGCTCGCGCCGCGTTACGCCGAGCGCGCCGGCGGCTACACCCGCGTGATCAAGGCGGGCCTGCGCGCGTCCGACGCCGCCTCGATGGCGATCATCGAGCTGGTCGATCGCGATCCGGCCGCCAAGGGCCAGGATTCCGGCCCCGTCCAGGGCGCCGACGAGGATCTCGACGAAGCCGCCTGAGGGTGCGGCTCGAAGCCGGCATTCAACTGCTAGAGATGGAGGGGCTTCCGCGCCGCGTGCCCTTCCCCTTTGCTGGGCGGCTGCTATCGTCGCGAGCTGACAAGGGGGACGGCACATGGCGAGCGGACACATCGTGAATTCGACATCGGGCGTGGGCGCCGCGCTGGCGCTGGCGCTGGTCGCCGCCGGTCTCGCGGCGCCGTCGCCCGCCGGAGCCCAGCCCGCCGGCGCCTGCGCGCCCGCCGGCGCCGAGCGCCGGATCGAATTCGGCACCTGCCGCCGCTCCTCGATCGACGCCAACGATCCGCGCACCGAGGACGGCACCCGCCACGAGGACTGGCGGATCCGGCTCCAGCGCGGCCAGGCCGTGCAGATCGACATGGACGCGGCGACCGTCGCCGGCGATCCGCCCGAGCCCGTCTTCGACACCTTCCTCGAGCTGCGCCGCGCCGGCGTCGACGAGCCGGTGGCGAGCAACGACGACCGCCCGAGCTCGCTCGACGCGCGCATCCGCTACACCGCGCCCGAGGCCGGCGACTATGTCGTGCGCGCGCGCCCGCTCGCTCCAGACGCCCGCGGCGACTATGTGCTGCGCGTCGGCGCGCCGCCGTCGCCGCCGCCCGTCGCCGCGCTCGAGCCCGGCCGCGTCAGCGGTGCGGTCGACGCGGGCGCGCC
>DASWMB010000256.1:0-15096 GCA_036399955.1 Allosphingosinicella sp.
CGACAGCTCCCTCTGGTACAAGCTGGCCGAGGCGAACGGCCTGTCCGGCGACACGGCTTTGGTCGAGGGGCAGCGCATCGCCGTCCCGCCGGGGATCGTGCGCTCGGGCCACAACGCCTCGACGCTCAAGCCCTACGACCCCTCCGAGGCGATGGGCGACCTCAGCCCCGCGGCCACCGCCAGGCGCTTGCCGCGGTACAAACTCGCCGAAGCGAACGGCATGTCGGCGGCGAACGGCCTCGTCGAAGGGCAGAACCTGACGATCGCCCGGCATCATGCGCAACACCCACAACGCTTTGACCTTCCGGCGCTACGCCCCACGGAAGCGATGGGCGACACCAGCCCGACCGCCACCAACAGCGCCCGCCCGCCCAAACGCGACAAATGCGGATGTTCGGGCAGGTGCTGCTCGTTGCGGTGGCGGTGGCGGTGACGGCGCTGAGCGACGGCGCGCTGGCGGGAGTCCCGGGTTCGCTTCTCGGCGGCGCCGGCGCGGCTTCCGGCCGAATGGCGGCCGCGGGTGCGGCGGGGCGGGACGCGACCGCCAACGCGATCGCGCACATCAGCGCATTCAACACCCCGCATGGGGGCGCGCCGATTTCGCGAGCGCTGCATTCCCGGAGCGTCGCAGTGGCGGGCGCGTGAACCACGCGATGCGCCCCGGCCGGTTCTCCCCGCCCATGCCGTTCAATCGACAAAATTTTTTTGCGAATCGGCTTGCCAAGTCGACAAGAAGTGTCCCATTTTGGGACAGAGACGGGGGGCATCATGTCAGGTCTGATTGAGTCGGCGCTCGCCATCATGGGCGGGGCCGAAAGACGTATCGCGATTGCTGCGAGCAATGTCGCGAACGCCAACACGCCGGGATTCAAGCGGCAGGTCAGCTTCGCCGAGGCGATGGTAACGGCGGGCGGCGGCCGGGCAGAGACTTCGCCGACGGCCGTGCGGACGCGCTCCGATTTCTCTCAGGGGCAAATGGCTGCGAGCGGCAACGGGCTCGACGTCGCGATCGGCGGCGACGGCTTCTTCCAACTGCGCGCGGGCGAGGAGATCGCTTACTCGCGCCAGGGGCAGTTCCACCGTGCCGACGACGGGCGGGTCCTGAGCGCGCAGGGGCATGTGCTTCAGCAGGCAGGCGGCGGCGACCTCGTCCTCGACGGGGGCGAAGTCGAGATCCTCGCCGACGGCACCGTCATCGAGGGCGAGCGGCCGGTCGCGCGCATCGCCGTGTTCGCCGCGGCGGACCCGGGGCGGATCGAGGCGCTCGGCGGCTCGCTGTTCAGGATCGCGGAGGATGCGGCCGAGGAACTGGCCGAGCCGGACCTGCGCCAGCACATGGTGGAGGCGTCCAACGTGACGCTGGGCGAGGAGATGACCGGGATGATGGCCGCGCTGCGCCAGGCGGAAAGCGGCGCCCGCCTGGTATCGGTCTATGACGATCTCCTCGGCCGGGCGATCACCACCTTTGGGCAGACCGGCCGATGAACGGCGCCTTCCAGATCGGAGCGGTCGGGCTCGATGCGCAGCAGCGCGCGCTGCAGGTGATCGCCAACAATATCTCCAACGTGAACACCCCCGCCTTCCGCCGCTCGTCGGTACGATTCTCCGAAGTGCTCGCGACGCGCGCCGATCCGACGGTGCTCGGCGCCGATCTCGGCGCGAGCGTCGTCACCGCGGCGGGCGTGCGCTCGGATGCGGTCTTTGCGCTCGACGCGCAGGGGCCGCTGCAGCGGACGGGGCAGCCGATGGACGTCGCCGTCGAGGGTCATGGCCTGATCGAGCTGATGGGCCCCGGCGGCGAGACTTTGCTCTGGCGCGGCGGCCGGCTCAAGATCGGCGAGGACGGATCGCTCCAGACCGAGGGTGGGCTGACGCTCAAGGCGGCGGTGACCGTTCCCGCCGATGCGGCAGAGATCCGGATCGGCGGCGACGGCGTCGTCCATGCGCTGGGCGGCGAGGGCGGCGAAGCGGTCGAGATCGGGCAGATCATGCTGGTCGAGGTCGCCGACCCCGCAGCGGTCGAGCGGCTCGACGGCGGGCTCTACCGGGTCGCCGATCCGTCGCGGCTCGCCGAGGCGCGGCCGGGGGAGGACGGCGCCGGCATACTCGTCCAGGGCGCGATCGAGGGCTCGAACGTTGAGCTCAGCGCCGAGATGGTGCAGCTGCTGATGGTCCAGCGCGCTTATGCCGCCAACGCGCAGATCGTTCAGGCCGCGGACCAGCTGATGGCGATCGCCAACGGCCTCAGAAGATAGCGCGATGGCCGTCCTGATCCCGATCGCGGCCGCCGCCGCAGCCTTTGCCGCCGCGGGAGACGCGCGACTGTCCGAGACGGTCGAGCTGTCGGGATCCGAATTGCGGGTCCGGGACCTGGCGGCGGTGGAAGGTTTCGCGGGTCTGGCGCGAGGACCCGCCGGACCGAGGATCGTCGCCGCGCTTCCCGACGGCCGCGCCGCAATCGTCACGAGCCGGGCGGCGCTTGCCGCGCTGGTCCGCCGAAGCGTTCCCGGCATCGCCATCGAGGTCGGCGACGGCGACCGTCCGGTGACGATCCGGCGGCGCCACGAGGCATCGGCGCCGGCGGGGCGCTGCGCTGCGCTGGCCGCGCCGGTCGAGGCAGGCGGAGCGATCGCCGGCGAGGACCTGGTCGAGGTCCCATGCGAGGCGGGAGCCGCCGCGGCGGCGGTGCGCTTCGACCGCTCGACGGGGAACGTACGCGCCGCCGGCGATCTCGACGCCGGAGCCTATCTCGGGCGGCTCGTCGTGGCCGACGGCGCCGCCGTCGAGGCTGGCGCCGCGCTGACTCTGGTCTCGACCGTCGGTCCGGTCACGGTCGCGCGGCCGGTGGTGGCGATGCAGACGGGCCGCCGCGGCGCGCGGCTGTTCGTCCGCGACGAGGACGGGCAGGTATTCGCCGTCCGGTTCGACCGCGGCGGGGAGGCAGGGCGATGACGCCGCTGCGCGCGCTCGCCGTCGCGGCCCTGCTCGCCTTCGCGGCGGCGCCGGCCGCGGCCGAGAACCTGTATCGCAACGGCAACTGGCCGGCGATGAGCTCGGACCGGCGGGCGCAGGGCGTCGGCGATGCGGTCACCATCGCCGTCTTCCAGGCGTCGGAGGCGACCAACTCGGCGCAGACCAGCACGCGGCGCAGCACCGACCTGGCCGGCGGCATATCCGGCGGCGGGATCGGCGAGGAGGCGGAGCTTTCGTTCGGCGGCGGCTTCACCGGGCGCGGCGAGGCGCGGCGCAGCGAGCGCTTCGTCGCCCAGCTCACCGTCACCGTCACCGCGGTGCTCCCCAATGGCGATTTCGCCGTTGCCGGCGAGCAGTGGCTGCTGATCAACGGCGAGCGCACCCGCATCGCCGTGCGCGGCCGAATCCGGCAGGCGGACATCAGCAGCGAGAATATCGTGCTCTCGTCCCGCATCGCCGATGCGCAGATCGACTATGACGGCCGCGGCTTCGTCTCGCGCAGCGCGCGTCCGGGCCTCGTCACGCGCCTCTTCCGCTTCCTGGGACTGAGCTGATGAAGCCGACGGGCTTCCTGGCCGCCGCACTCGCCGCGGTCCTCGCCGCGGCGCTGCCCGCCGCGCCGGCGGCCGCGCAGGTTCCGCTGAGCGGCCTCGGGCGGTTCGACGGCTGGCGCGAGAACGCTCTGATCGGCTATGGCCTCGTCACCGGCCTCTCGGGATCGGGCGACACGCGCCGCAACGTCGTCACCCGCCAGGCGCTGCGCAACGTGCTGAGCCGCCTCGGCACCGCGGTGAGCGAGGACGACATCAGCAGCCGCAACGTCGCGGTCGTCATCGTCGTCGCGCGCCTCCCCGCCTCGGCCAATGTCGGCGACCGGATCGACGCCACCGTCTCCTCGATCGGCGACGCGCGCAGCCTCGCCGGCGGCACGCTCCTGATGACGCCGCTGCTCGGCCCCGACCAGCGCCCCTACGCGCTCGCCCAGGGGCCGATCCTCGCCGGCGGCCACAGCTTCGAGGCCGACCAGAACCGCGACCAGCGCAACTACCCGACCAGCGCCGTCCTCCAGGGCGGCGCCACCGTCGAGACCGCCGTCGACGCCAACATCCTGCAGGCGAACGGCGAGGTCGGCTTCCTGCTCAGCGACCCGAGCTATGCGACAGCGCAGAGCATCGCCGACAGCATCAACGCACGCTTCGGCGGCGGCACGGCGAGCGTCCGCAACGCCGACGAGGTCCGCATCCGCTACGGCCGCGACCCGGCCGGGCTCGCCGCCTTCGTCGCCGAGATCGAGCGGCTGACGGTCGAGCCGAGCCAGGCGCCGCGCGTCGTCATCAACGAGCGCACCGGCACCGTCGTCGCCGGCGGCGGCGTCATGATCTCCAGTGTCGTCATCTCGCAGGGCGACATCCGCGTCACCGTCACCGCCGACAACCAGGCCTCGCAGCCGGGCTTCATCTCCGGCTTCGCGCGCGACGTGCGAAGCCTCGTCGTCACCAACACCCGGCTCGATGTCGAGGAGGGCCGCGGCGACGCCGTGCTGCGCTTCCCGAACACCACCGTCGCGGACCTGGTCCAGGGGCTCAGTCAGGCGCGGGTCAGCACTCGTCGCATGATCGGCATCATGCAGGCGATCAAGGCCGCCGGCGCGCTGCACGCCGACATCATCGTCCAATAGGAGAGCTGAAGGTGGATGCGATCTCCTCCGTGCTGATCAACAAGGCGCTCGACGGCCTCTCCGCGCGCGCCGTGGCGACGGCCCACAACATCGCCAATGCCAACTCGCCCGGCTACCGGCCGGTGAGGGTGACGTTCGAGGAGGCGCTGAGCCAAGCTGCAGGCCGGGGCTCCGAGGCGGTTCGCGCCGTCGTGCCCCGGACCGAGCAGGCGCCGGCGCCCGCCTTCGGCAGCGAGATGCGGCTCGACCTCGAGCTCGCCACCGCGGCCGAAACCGCGAACCGCTATGCCGCGCTGGTCGACCTCCTCGGTCGCCAGATGCAGATCACGCGCACCGTCATCAGGGGAGGCCAGTAATGCGCGCGCTCGAGATCAGCCGCACCGGCCTGGACGTGGAGTGGCAGCGCCTCCAGGTCATCGCCCAGAACCTTGCCAACGTGAACACCAGCCGGACCGCGTCGGGCGACCACTACCGGCCGATGCGGCTGGTCTCCGGCCCGCGATCGAGCTTTGCCGAGCGCCTCTCCGGCAGCCGCGCGCCGGCGCCGCCGCAAGGCGTCACCGTGCTCGGGGTCGAGGCGATGGCGACGGGCGAGAGGCGCGTCCACGAGCCAGACCATCCCCATGCCGATGCCGCCGGCTTCGTCACCTATCCGGCGATCGACCATGCCGGCGAGATGACGCTCCTGATCCAGACCTCGCGCGCCTATGAGGCGAACCTGACCGCGATGAGCATCGCGCACCAGATGTATGCCCGCGCGATGCAGCTCGGACGGCAGTCGTGACCGGTATCGAGTCGATCTCCGCCGTCGGCTCGGCCGTCGGCGATCCGGTGATCACGCGGCTCGGCGCCGCGGCGCTGCCGGGCGCGCCCGGCCAGGCGGCGCAGGCGAGCTTCGCCGAAATCCTCTCCGCGGGCATGCGCCAGGTCGACAGCAAGGTTTCATCGGCCAACGATCTCGTGCGCCGCTTCGCGGTCGACGACACGGTGCCGCTCCACCAGGTGACCTACGCGCTCGAGGAGGCCCGCCTCGCCGTCGAGCTTGCGATGCAGGTGCGCGGCCGGCTCGTCGAGAGCTACCGCGAAATCATGAACATGCAGCTCTAGGCGGGAACAGGACATAATGGAGCCCCAGCCGAAAAGCAGCGCGCGCGGCCAGACGCGCCTCGTCGTCACCGTCTTCGCCTGCGTCCTCGCGGTGCTGGGCCTTTCATATTATTTCTTCCTGCGCAGCGAGGATGTCGTCCTCTACAGCGAGCTGCGCCCGGCCGACGCTTCGGCGATCGTCACCGAGCTCGATCGCCGCGGCATCGCCTACCGGCTGCGCGACGGCGGCACGACGATCCTGGTGGCCGACGGTGAATCGGATGCCGTCCGCCTGGCGGTCGCCGGTTCCGATCTGCCGCTCAACGGCCTCGTCGGCTTCGAGCTGTTCAACGAATCCGATCTCGGCCTCACCGACTTCACCCAGAAGATCAACTACCAGCGGGCGATGCAGGGCGAGCTCGCGCGCACGATCATGATGATGGACGGCGTCGAGAATGCGCGCGTCCACCTCGCCATCCCGGAGCGGACGCTGTTCCGCGCCAATCGCAGCGAGACGCGGGCCGCCGTCACCGTCGTGCCGCGGCGCGGACGCGGCCTGGACGAAGCCCGCGTGGCGGGGATCCAGCGCCTCGTCGCGTCCTCCGTCCCGGACCTCCCCCTCGCCAACGTCGTCGTGCTCGACGAGGTCGGCCGGGTGATCAGCTCCAGCGCCGCGCCCGACGCCGCGATGCCGCCGGCGCTCGAGGAGCAGGCGGCGGCCGAGTCCTATTATCGCGCGCGCATCCGCAGCGCGATCGAGCGGCAGCTGGCGAGCCATCGCTTCGATGTGCGCGTCGCCATCCTCTCGCCGGCCGCCGCGCCGGTTCTCGATGCCGCTTCGCTGCCCGCGCCGCCGGGCGCGGGCCGGCGCCAGTTCCGCCTCCGCGTCACCATCCTCACCGCGGAGCCGCTCGGCGCCGAAGAGCGCAGCCTCGTCCTCGCCGCCGCGAGCGGCGCGGCCGAGCTCGACGAGCAGGCGGGCGACAGCGTCGTGTTCGGGATCGGGCCGGTCGGCCTGTCCGCGGCCACGCCGCCGCCGGCCGTGTCGCCTGCGCCTCGCCTCGCCGCGCCGGGGGAGCGCGCCGCCGAACGTCCGGGCACATCGTCCGCAAGCGGCTGGTGGCCTGCCGTCGCCGCCGCCTTCGCACTTGCCGCGCTCCTGCTCCTGCTGCGCGCCCGTGCCGTCGCCCCGTCACCCGACAGCAGGGCCTTCGTCGAGCGCCTGCGCCTGCAGCTCGCAGCGGAAGAGGCGAGGGGTGGCTGACCGGGACGGCCTCCACGCGCTGATCGACGAGTTGCGGTCCTTGCCGGGCCGTGAGCAGAGCGCCGTGCTCCGCTCGCTGTCTGCGGCGGAGCGGTCGCGCGTGGCGGCGCTGCTCGAAGGCGCGGGAGGGTCGCAGCGGGCCGGCCTTGCTGCGGTTGCGGCCGGTCCGGAGCACGTCCTGGCCCTGTCCGACTGGCTCGAGGCGTGCCTGCGCGATGCGGCGCTGCCGCCGGCGGAGGCGCGCCGGCCGATGACCGCCGCTGGCCGCGCCGCGCTCCTCGATGCCGCCCGCGAGGCCGCCGCCGCGGCGGCTCCGGCAACCGTGCCGGCGGCGGATCAGGGCAGTGGGCGATCGCTGCTGTCCGCGATCGGCGGGCTTCTGATGCGCGGCGGCCGTTGATGGCCAATGTCCTGAAAGGCGCCGCCTCGGCCGGGGCGGTGGCGCCCTTCGCGGGCCGCCCGCGATCCGCTGGCCAGCCGGCCGCGGAAGACCGTCTCGCAGCGGCGCTCGCCGAGATCGCCCGCCTCGAAGACGAGCTGGTCGCCGCCGAGGCCGTGCGGCTCCGGGCCGAGGCCGCCGCGCGCGCCGACGGTCGCCGGGAAGGCGCCGCCGCCGCCGCCGCCGCCGAGAACCGGCGCGTCGAAGCGCTTGAAGCGGGCATTGCGGCTGCGTCGGCGCGCGCGGAGGAAAGCCTCGCTGGCGTGGAGCGCCTCGCTCTGCTTCTGGCGCGGACCGCCTTGACGAAGCTGGTCGCGACCGATGCCCCGCTGGCGGGTCTCGTCGGCGCATCGATCGCCCGGCAGATGGAGCAGCTGCGCCGCGAGGTGGTGAGCGTCGTCCGGGTGAGCGCCGAGGACTTTCCCGACGAGGCGGCACTTGCGGCGCTCGCCGCCGCTGCGGGCACGGGCTCGGTCCGGCTGCTCGCGGACGGCGATCTCGGCGCCGGTGAGTGCCGCATGGACCTGCTGCTCGGCCATGTCGATCTTGGTGTCCGCAGCCGCTGGCGCGACGCCGCCGCGCTCCTCGAGGAGATGGCGGCCGAGGACGCCGGGACATGAAGGCGCACCGTTTCGTCCGCCGGATCGATGAGACCGAGTTCGCGCGGTCCTATGGCTATGTCCGCAAGGTGGCGGCCGGCCTGGTCGAGGCGAGCGGTCCGGCCGCGCCGCTCGGCGAGCTGTGCGAGATCGAGTCCCCCGGCGGCCGGCGCAGCGTCCTCGCCGAGGTGGCGGCCGTGGAGGAGAAGCGGGTCGTGCTGATCCCGCTCGAGGAGCATGGCGCGATCGTCCCGGATGCAAGGGTCCGCTCCCGGCCGATGCGGGACAGGGTGCCGGTCGGCGACGCCTTTGCCGGCCGCGCCGTCGATGCGCTCGGCCGGCCGATCGACGGCCGCGGCGCGATCGCCGCCGACGCCTTCGTGCCGCTGCGCGGAGAAGTCCCGAAGCCGATGGACCGCAGCAACCCGTCGCGCGTCCTCGCGACGGGCCTGCGTGCGATCGACGGGCTGCTGACGCTCGGCGAAGGCCAGCGCGTCGGCATCTTCGCCGCCAGCGGGGTCGGCAAGACCAGCCTGATGGAGCAGCTCGCGGAGCAGATCGAAAGCGACCGCACAATCCTCTGCCTCGTCGGCGAGCGCGGGCGCGAAGTCGAAGCGATCTCGCGCCAGCTCGGCAAGCGGCCCGATGCGCAGCGCTTCACGATCGTTGCAGCCACGTCCGACGAAAGCGCCGCATTGCGCGCCCGGGCCGCGAGCTACGCCCTGTGCCTGGCGGACCATTGGCGCGCCCGCGGCGAGCATGTGCTGCTGATGGTCGATTCTGTGACGCGGCTGGCGATGGCGCTGCGCGAGATCGGCCTCGCCGCCGGCGCGCCGCCGACGGTGCGTGCCTATACGCCCAACGTCTTCGCGGCGCTGCCGCGCCTGGTGGAGCGGTGCGGCGCCACCCGTTCCGCGGGCGCGATCACCGCGATCATCACGGTGCTGAGCGAAACCGACGACGTCGACGATCCGATCGTCGAGCTGATGAAGTCGCTGCTCGACGGGCACATCGTGCTGTCGCGCACGCTGGCCGAGCAGGGCCATTTCCCCGCGATCGACGTCGCCCGCAGCGTCAGCCGCGGCGCGGAGCGGCTGGTGAGCCGCGAGCAGGTCGAAGCGATGCGAGGCGTCGTCGCCATGCTCACCGCTTATGAGGAGTCGCGGGTGATGATCGAGAGCGGCGTCTACAAGAGCGGGACCAACGCCGTCGTGGATCGGGCGATCGCCGCCCGCCCCGCAATCAACGCTTTCCTGCGGCAGGAGAGGTGCGACAAGGCACGGATCGACCAGTCGGTGCGGACGCTCCAGGGGCTGGCCGGGCATGCGTGAGCGCACGGCCTTGAAGGCGCTGACGCGTCTGGCGGCGGTCCAGCGGGCGCAACGCGTCGGCGCCGAAGCTGCGCTCCAGGCGGCGCGGGCGGCGGAGCGGGAGGCGGAAGCGCGAGAGCAGGCGGCGCGTCGCGCCGCCGCCGCCGCCGGCGAGGACTGGCGCGCCTATGTCGGCGAACCGGGCTTCTCGCCGGACTATTGCCGAGCGCTCTCTGCGCGGCTGCTCGACCGGGAGCAGGAACAGTCCGCCTGCGCGGGCAGAACCGCGCAAGCGGGCGAGCGCGCCGGGCGTCGCGAAGGAGACTGGCAGCGCCTCGAGGCGCAGGTTCGCACGAGCGAGCGCTCGGTCGGCAGGCTGAAGCGGAAAGTGGCGCAGCGCATCGAAGAGGGGCGGCTGGAAGAGGTCGCCGATCGGATAACGCAGCGCTGGAGCCGGCCGTGAGCGTGCCGCCCGTCGCCCATCGCGTCCAGGCGCCAGTCCTCCCGGCACCGGTCCAGTCGCAGTCGGACGGCGGCTCCGAGCGCCGCTTTTCGGATTTCCTGGAAAGGTCCGGGGCGCCGGCCGCGGACTTCCTCGGCGGCGGCCACGCCGCCGCAGCGTCGGAGTCCGGCTCCGGCAGCATCGCCGCCAGGTTCAACGAGGATGGCTGGTTCAGCCGAGGCGAGGCGGAGAACGGCGCTCCTGCGCGTGCGCCCGCGTCGGCGGGGCGTGCCGCGCCCGCGGTGTCTCCCGGCGGGCGCGGCCACATGATTCCGGCGGCCGGTCCGCCGCGCCTCGGCGAGTCAGCCGCGTTGATCGCCGACGCCGGTTCCGACGCTTCCTTCGTTTCCGGGCACGGCGGTGAGCCGCAGACGGCGCCGCTTGAAGTCCGCGAGCCAGGTGCCGCGGACGGGCCGCGAGGTGCCGCGCCGCATGGTGTCGGCGAACATGCCTTTGCCGCGCCCGCCCTCGCGCCGCGCCGCGCCGAGCGGCCGGCTCTCCGGCGCGCGGAGGAAGCCCAGGCGAGCGCTCGCCGCGAGCGGCGCGCGGCGGCGAGCACGGCCAACAGTTCGCTCACGGTGCACAGCGGCGGCGAGGGGATCAGCCTGATCGCCCGCGCCGACCGGCTCAGCCGCGAGGAGCAGCTCCGCCTGAAGTCGGCGATCGCCGCACTGCTCGCACGCCACGGCCTCGTCGCGCGCCGGATCGTGCTGAACGGCCAGTTGCAGCCGCCGACCGGAACCTGAGGAGGGAAGAGACGATGCAGATCGACCCAGTGAGCGGCACGCCGGCAACCACGCCTCCGCGCACGCCCGCGTCCGCGGGCGAAGCCGCGACGAACGCCTTCGGCCTCAGCTTCGAGTCGCTCCTGCGCATCATCCTGACTCAGCTGACCTATCAGGACCCGCTGAAGCCGATGGACAATTTCGAGTTCGTCTCGCAGCTCGCGCAGTTCTCGCAGATCCAGCTCGGCCAGACCACCAACGACAGGCTCCAGCAGATGGTCTCGGCCCAGGGTAACATGCAGGCGGCAGGCCTCCTCGGGCGTCAGGTCGACATTCCCGCGGGCGCGGCGACGGTCACCGGACGCGTCGTCTCGATCTCGTTCCAGAACGGCGACGCGCGGGTCACGGTCGAGACCGCCGATCGCCGCACGATCAGCAACATCGCCATCGGCACCATCTCGCAAATTCGCGCAGGAGACTAAACCATGTTCGGGTCAATCTACGTCGGACTGAGCGGCCTCAACGCATATTCGCGCGGCCTCCATCAGGTGAGCAACAACGTCACCAACATCAATTCGCCCGGCTTCAAGGGTTCGGCGGTCTCCTTCACCGATCTCGTCAGCTACAGCGGCAGCCCCGGTGTCGCCGGCTCCGGCGACGGCTATGGCGGCGGCAACGGCGTCGCGCTGGGCGAGACGCGGCTCGACCTCAAGCAGGGAGAGCTTCGCCAGACCGAGCGCGACCTCGATCTCGCAGTCGAGGGTAACGGCTTCCTGATGCTGCTCAAGGGAGAGGAGGTCCTCTACACGCGGACCGGGAGCTTCGAGGTGAATCCCGACGGCTTCATCGTGCTCTCCGGCACCGACTACCGGCTCGCAACGCTGGACGGCTCCGGCCGGCCGGTCAGCCTGTCGCTCGCTTCGTCGAACACCAGTCGCCCTCAGCAGACGACCAGCATACGCTTCTCGGACAACCTGTCGTCCGGAGCCACGAGCTTCGGGGTCGGCGACCTCAAGGTCTACGACAGGGGCGGCGCGCAGCATGTCTGGCAGGTCCAGTTCGCCAAGTCCGGCGCAGCTACGAACGAGTGGACGGTGACCGTCACCGACGACAAGGCGCGGACGATCGGCAGCTCCACGCTCAAGTTCACCGAGACCGGTGCGGTCGACCCCTCGACGCAGACTCTGCTCTTCGGCGACGCCGCCGCCGGCCTAGAGGTCGCGCTCGATTTCTCGAACAACGTCACCTCCTTCTCCTCGGGATCAGTGTCCACTCTGGGGGGAAGGCCGGCCGACGGCTACGGGCCGGGCGCGACGACGTCGGTCGGGGTCAACAATGGCGGGCGGATCGAGATCGGCTATTCGAACGGGCAGAAGTCGGAGCTCGGCGCGATCGCCCTGGCGGACTTCCGCGAACCCCAGGCGCTGACGCAGCGCGGCGGCGGCTTGTTCGCCGAGACGGGTCAGGGCCGACGCGAGGTCATGACCAGCGAGGATCAGCGCGTGGGCCGCGTGATGTCGCGGCGCCTCGAGGCGTCCAACGTCGATCTGGCCAAGCAGTTCGGCGAGCTCATCCTGATCCAGCGCGGCTTCCAGGCTTCTTCGCAGATCATCAGCGTCTCGAACGACATGATCCAGCAGCTGTTCGGCATCCGCGGCCAGGGCTGAGGGCCGACCGGTGCTTCACCCTCACCCCGCTGACGAGCCCCGCGGGCGGCGGCCGGGCGCCGCGCACGAGCCTCGGCGCCGGCGGCCGCCCCCGGCGCACGAGCCGCGCGCCTTCCTGCCCGAATCCGCGCTGGCCGACGGCGTTCTGCTGCACCTGCTGCGCGACATGTTCGAACAGTGGACAGCGAAATGGCTCCCCGCCGCCGCGGCGCGGCCGCTCGGGCTCTTCGCCGCGGAAGCGGCGCCGTCGCGTCGGGCGCAGGCGGCGCAGTGGCTGCTGCTCGAGCCGGAGCTGGCGCTCGGTTTCGAGGGCGAGGCGCTCGCCACGCTCGCCTCGCTCATGCTCGGCGAGCCGATCGACAAGCGGGCTTTGACCAACGCGGACCGGAGCGTGCTGGACCGACTTGGCGGCGCCGCGATCGACGACCTTTGCCGCCGCGCCGCCGAGACGTTTCGATTGCCTCGGCTTGCGCAGTGGCAGCGCGGCAGGCCTTTACCTGCCGGCCTCTGCGAAGGCGCGGTGAGCTATGCGTTCGGGACCGACCCGGAGGCGCCGCTGATCGGGCTCGTCGCGGCCGCTGACCTGGCGGTGGCGCTGAGAAAGGGATGCGTCCGCACCGCGCCTCGCCGCGTCGCGCCGCGGCCGATGGACGAAGCGCTCTCGAGGCAGCCGGTCTCCCTCTCCGCCCGGCTCGGCCGGTGCGAGCTGGCCCTCCAGGATTTCGCCGGCCTTTGTGCGGGCGACGTGGTGGTGCTGGACCGCAACCAGATCGAACCGCTCGACCTCGTCGTCGACTGCAGCGTCGACATCGGCACCTGCGTGATCGCCGCCGAAGGTGACGCGTGCAGTCTCAAGATCCTCGAGATTTCAGGAATGGCAACAGACACGTGACCAGGAACATCGACACGAATCCGCTGCCCGAAGCGGCCGGACAGCAATCGGGAAGCATCAACCGTCGGCTGATCGATGCCGTCGAGGTGACGCTGGAAGCGTTTCTCGGCGAGGCGCGGATGACCGTCGCCGAGCTGGCGGCGCTTAAGCGGGAGTCGGTTATCCCGCTCGACGCCGGCCTCAACCAGTCGGTCGAGCTGCGCCTCAACGGAGTCGCGGTGGCGACAGGAGAGCTGGTGGCGGTCGGCGACAGCTTCGGCGTGCGCCTGATCGAGCTGGCGAAATGAGGCGAGGCGTGGGCGCGCGCGGGGCCGCCCGGGCGACGGCGCTCGCCGCCGCCTGCTTCAGCCCGCTGTCGCCGTTGCTCGCGGCCTCTCCCGGGCTGGGCGGCGGCGAGGAGCTCGGCGTGTCGCTCGGCCGCATCATCACGGCGCTCATCATCTGCATCATCGTCGCCGTCCTTGCCGTGCTGCTGATCCGGCAGCGCTCTGGGAAGGTCGATCTGGCGGCACTGTTCGCGCGGATCGAGATGCGGCCGCGGGCGGTGCAGGTGGTCGAGACGCGCCGGCTCAGCGTGCACGCCGACATTTGCCTCTTGAGGCATGACGGTCGCGAATATCTGCTGCTGCTCATGGCGGGCGCCTGCCAGGTGCTGCGGGAGAACGACGTCCCCACCGATGCATCGCCGCTCACCGGTGCCGGCCGGTGAGCGTGCTCATCGATCTCGCGCTCGCCGCGGCTGCCGTGGCGCCGGGTCCCGTTGCGCCGGCCGCGCCTGCGACGGGCGCACCCGGCCTGGGGACCGACGTCGTCCGCACCGCCCTCATCCTCACAGTGCTCGCCGTGATTCCGGCGGTCCTGGTCAGCATGACCAGCTTCATCCGAATCGTCATCGTCCTCGCGATGGTCCGGCATGCCTTCGGCATGCCCGAGACGCCTCCGAACGCGGTGCTGGTCAGCCTCGCCCTTTTCCTCACGGCCTTCACGATGTCGCCGGCGCTGACGAGCCTCAACGAGCAGGCGCTGCAGCCGCTGCTCGCCGGCCGGATCGACGCCGAGCAGGCGATGGAGCGGGGCAGCGCGCCGCTGCGCGACTTCATGCTCGCGCAGACCCGCGACGCCGACATCGAGGCTATCTACGCGATCTCCGACACGCCGGTACCCGACCGGCCCGAGGAGGTGGAGATCCTGAAGCTCACGCCCGCCTTCATCCTCAACGAGCTCAGGGTCTCCTTCACCATCGGGTTCGTCATCCTCCTGCCGTTCCTGCTGATCGATCTCGTCGTCTCGAGCATCCTCCTGGCTCTGGGCATGATGATGGTGCCGCCCGCCACGATTTCGTTGCCGATCAAGCTCCTGATGTTCGTGCTGATCGACGGCTGGCAGCTGGTCCTGCAGGGGGTGCTCGGAAGCTTCAGGTGAGGCGCTCGGTAACCCCCAGCGGGCTCGGTCTGCTCGTCCGGCCGTGCCGTTACGAAGCCGCGCTCTGGCGGCGCCTCCGCTTCGAGGCCGCCGGCGAGTGCCGGCACCTTCTCTTCGAGAGATATGTCGGCCTCGCGCGGACGATCGCCGCGCGCCATTACCACCGCCGCACGGTGAAACGGGTGGAGCGCGGCGACTTCGAGCAGCATGCGTTCGAGGGCCTTTTGCAGGCAATCGACCGCTACGACCCGCTCCGCGGCGTTCCGTTCGGTGCGTATGCGCGGGGGCGGATTGGGGGGTGCATCGCCGAGGGTGTCGCCCGGATGAGCGAGGTCGATGCGCAGATCAGCCACCGGCACCGGATCGAGCAGGAGCGCCTGCGATCGCTCGCGAGGCGCGGGGAGGGGGAGGGGGAGGGGGAGGGCGACGCGCTCGCCGTGCTTTCGGACCTCGCCTTCGGCCTCGCGCTCGGTCTCATGCTCGAGGGCACCGGGCTCGTCGAGCCGGCGGACGGCGCCGACAGCCGGCCCAGCGCCTAC
>DASWMB010000257.1:0-11476 GCA_036399955.1 Allosphingosinicella sp.
ACGCGCCGCTCCAGGGCAGGGCGACTGCGCGCGAGGAGATAGATGCAGCTGTTCGTGTCCAGAAGATAATCGATTCCTGTCACCGCGGATCGAGACCAAGCAGGTGCCATTCGCGCGGCAGGTCCTCATACTCCTCAGTCTCGCGATCGATCGGCATCAGGTCCGGCGCGGAGCCCCAGATACGGGTCAGGTCGATCTTGCGCCTCGGCTGCTCCGGCTGCACCGGCTCGACGATGTAGCGCCCCCGCTCCTCTCGTACCTGCATCTCCCGACCCGCTTCGATGCCCAGTGCTTTCGGCAGCCGCAGCGCCACCGAGTTTCCCGACCTGAAGGTCCGCGTTTTCACCATCTCTGCCTCCGTATATACCGTCTGTATATACGCGGCGGACTATGGAATTGAAAGCCGCAGCGCCTGGATCTGCGGCGGATCGTTGGGCGCCAGGAGGAGCTGGCCGTCGATCCGCCCGTGCTCGCAGCGCCAGGAGAAGGTGCCGGAAAGGGCGCCGGTGGGTGTGATCGCCGCGGCGGTCTCGCATTGGCCGGCCTCGCCGCGCAGGCGGTGCAGCTCGGCGCGCCAGTTCTCGGCCGACCGGTCCATCAGGAAGTTCATGGCGAGGAGATCGCCCGCGGCGGCGACGTCTCCGGCCCGGTAGACGGCACCGGCGGCGGCATAGGCGCGGGCGAGCGCTTCGCTGACCGGCAGGCGGCGGCCCTGGAGGGCGCCGGCGCGGTGGAGGGCGATCGCCGCGTCCCAGACCGCCGGCGTCGGCCCGGCATAGGTGCGGTTCGACAGAGCGAAGATGCCGATGCCGTGATCCGGCAGCAGCAGCACGTAGGAGCCGTAGCCGGGATAGCCGCCGCCATGGGCGAGCGTCAGGCCGACGTCGCAGTCCTGGGCGACGCGCATGCCCATCCCGTAGGTCTGGGCCTGTCGGCAGGCGGCGGCGCCGCTGCGGCCGGGGCGGGTGGCGAGCGCCGGGAAGTTCAGCCCCTGGGCGAGCTCGCGGATCGTCGAGCGGCGGACCGGCGCGTCGTTCCGACCTTCCTGCGCCGGCCAGGCGGAAAGCAGGAAGGCGACCCAGCGCGCATAGTCTGCGGCGCTCACCTGGAGGCCGCCCATCGCTCCGAAGGCGCCGTGCTGCATCGTCGGCTCCTCGCGCCAGGCGGCATTCTCCCAGCGATAGCCGATCGCGCGGCGCTCCTGCGGCGCCTCGCGCACTTCGAACCCGCTCGAGGTCATGCCGAGCGGGCGCAGGATGCTGGTCTCGACATAGGCACGGTAGGGCATGCGCGAGACGTTCTGGACGATGCGGCCGAGCAGCGCGTAGCCGAAGTTCGAATATTCGTAGGCGGTGCCGGGGGCGCGGGTGAACGGCACGCCGCGGCGGATCATCGCCGTGAACTCGGCTTCGGGCAGCACCTGCTGGCGGTCGCCCCAGGGATCGTCGGTGACGAAGCCGGCGGTGTGGCTGAGGAGGTCGCGAACCCGGATGCGCGGCCAGCCTGCGGGATAGCGCCAGCCGCGCATCTCGGGGACATAGGTCTCCGCCAGCGCGTCGAGCGACAGCTTGCCCTCGTCGCGCAGCCTGAGGATCGAGAGCGCGGTGAACGCCTTGGTCATCGAGGCGATGCGGAACAAGGTGTCGGGCGTGACCGGCCGCCGCGTCTCGAGCTCCTGGACGCCGAGCCCCCGCACATGGACCAGGCGGCCGCCGGCAACGATCCCGTAGACGAGGCCCGGCGCATGGGCGTCGAGCCGCCAGTCGGCGAAGATGCGGTCGACCTGAGGGATCGCCGCGGCGATCTCGGCGGGGATATCCGCCGGCGGCTGCGCGGCGGCGGAGGGGGCGGCGAGCGCCAGCGAGGCGGACGCGGCGGCGGCGAGGAGCAGGCGTTTCATGACCGCGGAGCCTATCTGCGCCCGCCGCGCGGCGCCAGCGGGAACCAAGAGCGCGGGCCTGCGCTCTCCCGGCCATGAAGGAATCCGAATATGATTGCCTCGTCATCGGAGGCGGCCCTGCCGGCCTCACGGCTGCGATCTACCTCACGCGATTCCACCTGTCGCTGAAGGTCGTCGATTCGGGCGAGAGCCGCGCCGCGTGGATTCCATCGACCCACAACCATGCCGGCTATCCCGACGGCATCAACGGCGTAGAGCTGCTCGAACGGATGCGTGCGCAGGCGCAGAAATACGGCGCCTCGATCGTCACCGGAAGAGTGACTCGCCTCGACCGGATCGGGGGCGGCTTTCGCGCCGAATGGGGCGAGGGCGCGGTAACGGCTCGCACCGTCCTTCTCGCCACCGGCGTCAAGAACCGCCGGCCGCCGATGGACCTCGAGCTCCACGACGAGGCGCTCGCCCGCGGCCTCATTCGCTATTGCCCGATCTGCGACGGCTACGAGGTCACCGACAAGAAGGTCGGCGTGATCGGCAGCGGCGGCCACGGCGTCGCGGAAGCGGTCTTCATCCGAAGCTTCACCGCCGACGTGACGCTGATCGCGCCGCACGAGGCGCACGATCTGAGCGAGGAGGACCAGGCGAGGCTCCGGGAATACGGCATCAAGACGGTGAACGGCCCGTGCCACGCGGTCGCAGCGCACGAGAACTGCATCGTCGTCGACACCAATGAGGGACATCATACGTTCGACAGCGTCTATCCCGCACTCGGCTCCGACATTCGGACCGAGCTTGCCAAGCAGATCGGCTGCGTCCTCAAGGACGAGAACATCAAGGTCGACAGCCATCAGCGGACCAGCGTTCCCGGCGTCTATGCCGCCGGAGACGTCGTCCTCGGCCTCGACCAGATCAGCCACGCGATGGGCGAAGGCGGGGTCGCGGCGACGACGATCCGCAACGACCTCGCCAAGGAACGGCCGCTGAAGCGCGAGCTGCTCGCGGAGAACGCCGCCCGCTGAGGCGGACCCCGAAAGCGCCGCCGGCGGCGGATCGAAGCGGCGCATTCCGAATTGTCCGGACGGGCCCGTACGTCTAGGCGCGGGGCGACCGGTATCGATCAGCGGAGGAGCGGCACGCGATGTGGAGCTATTTCAGGGGTGCGTTCCTGTTCACGGTCGCCTGCCTCGGCCTGGCCGTCTGGCTCGGGTGGTCGACGACCGGGACGGCGAGCGGCACGCTGGGCGTGCTCTGGATCGTCGTCGTCCTCAGCGTCCTCGAAGTCTCCCTCTCGTTCGACAATGCGGTGGTGAACGCCACCGTCCTGCGCGACATGGACCCGAAATGGCAGCGGCGCTTCCTCACCTGGGGCATCGCCTTTGCCGTCTTCGGCATGCGCGTCGTGTTCCCGGTGGCGATCGTCGCCATCGCGGCGCAGGTCGGCCCCGTCGAGGCGGTCCGCCTCGCCGCCGCCGATCCCGAACGCTACGAGGAGATGATCACCGCCGCCCATGTCGGCATCGCCGGCTTCGGCGGCGCCTTCCTCGCCATGGTCGGACTCAAATTCTTCTTCGATCAGGACAAGGAGATCCACTGGATCGGGATCATCGAGAAGCGGCTCGCACGCCTCGCCTCGATCGACGCCATCGACATCGCCTTCGTCCTCCTGGCGCTCTACCTGATCTCGCGCATGCTTCCGGCCGAGGAGGCGCCGACGCTGATCAATGCCGGCATCCTCGGCATCCTCGCCTACATCGCCGTCGAGGCGGTGAACTCGGTGCTGGAGCCGCCCGAGGTCGAGATCGCCGGTGCCGCGGTCCGCTCGGGCCTGGGCGGTTTCCTCTATTTGAACGTCCTTGATTCCGCCTTCTCGTTCGACGGCGTCATCGGCGCCTTCGCCCTGTCGAACAACATCTTCATCATCGCTCTGGGGCTCGGCATCGGCGCGATGTTCGTCCGCTCCATGACCATCCTGCTCGTCGACAAGGGCACGCTCACCCAATATCGCTATCTCGAGCACGGCGCCTTCTGGGCGATCCTGGCGCTCGCCGCGATCATGCTGCTCTCGGCCCGCTGGCACATTCCCGAGGTCATCACCGGACTGATCGGCGCGGTCCTGATCGGTCTATCGCTGCTCTGGTCGAGCCGGCACAACCGGCGCCACCACGTTCAGGAGGACAGCGAGGATTCGCACCGGCCGATCCGACCGGGCGGGAGCAGGATCGAAGGCGCTGGACCGGGGCCGGGAGGAGCGGACGCCGCCCCTCCCCGTCCCTGACGCCGATCAGAAGCCGATCGACGCGCGGGCGTAGAGGAAGCGCCCGTTGAAGCCGAAGGGCGAGAAGCCCGAATAAGGCAGGTAATATTGGTTGATCGGGTAGACGCCGCCGCCTTCCGAGGCGGGCCGCGCGCCGATCGGCGAGCGATCCGGATAGACGTCGAAGAGGTTGTCGGCGCCGACCGCGAGCTCCAGCCGATCGAAGGCACGGTAGCGCAGCTCGAGATCGGTGATCCACTTGCCGCGGAGCCTGATGTCGTCGGGCCCGAGGGCGGTGAGGCTGAGCGGCTCGGTCAGCGGGGCCGTGGCGCCCGGCGCGATGACCGAGCCGAAGCGGGTGGTGCGCGCGGTGAGGCCGAAATCGCCGATCTCGCCGTCGGCGCTGAGCACGATCTTGTCGCGCGGCTGGCCGTCGGTGAAGCGGATGCCCTCGAGGCGGCCGAACAGCACGATGCCGGGGATGGTTGCAAGCGGGCCGAGATTGTTGAGCCGCTCCTCGATCCGTGTGCGGTTGCGGTTGTAGGCGGCGGTCAGCGTCCAGTTGCCGATGCTCTCGGTGCGCCAGCGATAGCTCGCCACTGCATCGAGGCCGCGGGTGCGGGTGTTGAGGCCGTTGATGAAGAACCGCGCGGCGCCGACGCTCTGGAAGCCGTTGGCGTCCAGGACCGCCTTCACCGCGGCATTGACCGCCGCCGTGCCCGAGCCCGCGGCGCCGAGATTTTCGGTCAGGACGATGCGGTTGTCGATGTCGATCTGGTACCAGTCGAGCGTCAGGGTGAGGCCGGGGATCGGATTGGCGGTCCCGCCGAGGCTGATGTTGACCGACTCCTCCGGCTCGAGGTCGTTCGATCCCAGCGCCCTCGCCACCGGGCTGCTGACGGCGAGCGTGCTGATGTCGACCGGCAGGCCGTTGATGAAGTTGGTCGACGTCGTCGTGAAGAACTGCTGGTGCAGCGACGGCGCGCGGAAGCCGTTCGAAAGCGAGCCGCGCAGCGCATAGCCTTCGACGGGCTCGTAGCGCAGCGCCAGCTTGCCGTTCAGCGTGCCGCCGAAGTCCGAGAAATGCTCGTAGCGGCCGGCGACGACGGCGGTGAAGCCCTCGAACAGGTCGGCGTCGAGCTCGGCATAGGCCGCCCAGCTGTGCCGGCTTTCGTCGGTCGCGCTCACTGCCGGGATGCCCGGGAAGCCCTGCGCGCCGGCCGGCGCGGCCCGGCCGGGGAAGCTGCAGACGTTGGTGGTGGTGTTGAAGACGCCGCCCTGGGTCGCGCAGTTCGCCGCGGTCGTCGTGAAGGACGCGCGGAACAGCGGCCCCGTCTGGTAGGACTGCTCGTCGCCCGGGCGGATGCCGAAATTCTCGCGGCGGTGCTCGGCGCCGACCGCGATCGAGACCGGCGCGGCAAGCCCCATCTCGAACTCGCGCGAGAAATCCAGGTTCGCGACGAACTGGCCGTAGCGCAGCCCGCCCGCGTCGAACGTGCTCTGGCTCTCGGTCCCGAACGAGGTGTTGAGGCTG
Organism: Allosphingosinicella sp.; assembly: GCA_036399955.1. Lineage (GTDB taxonomy): Bacteria > Pseudomonadota > Alphaproteobacteria > Sphingomonadales > Sphingomonadaceae > Allosphingosinicella. The sequence continues at coordinate 5,686 of DASWMB010000257.1, forward strand.
TTGCGGACCGTATAATCGAAGCTGTTGTGCCCATATTGAGCGGACAGGTCGGTTCGCCACCCGGCGACCTCGCCGCGAATGCCCGCCGTCGCCGAATAATCGTCGAGATCGGTGTCGATCAGGGGCAGGAAGCCGTGCTCGGTCAGCGGCGAGAAATTCTGCGCGTTCGGCGCCTGGCCGGGAAGGAGCGCGCCGAAGTTGCGGTTCGCGGCGGCGTTCTGGTTGCGGTAGTTGGCGGCGCTGAGGCCGTCGCGGTGGCCGTAGGAGCCGAAGCCGTAGAGCTCCCACTGGGCGCTGAGCGGCATGCCGGCATTGACGAAGAAATTGTAATCCTCGGTCTTGGCGTCGCCGTAGCGGAACTGGAGGCGGTCGAAGCTGAGCTCGCGCGCGTCGAACGCGGAGGTCGGGCGGTTGTAATTCGGGCGAAGGTCGAAGCCGGCGCGGTTGGTCGGGTTGCGGTCGCGATACTCGCCCGTGAAGTTGGCGAAGCCCTCGCCGAGCGGCACGCCGATATTGGCGCCGATCGTGTACATCTCGCCGTCGCGGGCGCGGCGCTCGCCGTCGGCGTTCGCGGCGAGGACGCGGTTGTCGTTCGGGTCTAGAAAGGGTTGGCCGGCGGCGTTGGTCTGAAGGCTCGTGATCCGGGCGACGTCCTCGAGGGTGGTGTGGTAGCGGCCGTAGGTCGCGGTGACGCGGCCGCCGTCGGGGGCGTTGCGCAGCTGGATGTTGATCACGCCCGCGATCGCGTCGGAGCCATATTGCGACGAGGCGCCGTCGCGCAGGACTTCGATGCGGCTGATGGCGAGGCCGGGGATCTGGTTGAGGTCGACGGCCGCGCTGCCGCGCCCGATCGTGCCGTTGATGTTGAGCAGCGAGGAAACGTGGCGGCGCTTGCCGTTGACCATGACGAGCGTCTGGTCCGGGCTGAGGCCGCGCAGCGTCGCGGGACGCAGCGCGTCGGTGCCGTCCGCGATCGAGGGCTGCGGGAAGTTGAACGAGGGGACGAGGTCGTTGAGGATCCGGTTGGTCTCGGTCTGGCCGCTGTTCTGGATCGCATCCGCGCCGATGACGTCGATCGGGACCGGACTGTCGGCCAGCGTCCGGTCGGTGCGGCGGGTGCCGGTGACGATGATCGCACTGCCCTGGGCGATCTGCTCCTCCTGGGCCTCGTCGGTCTGCTCGACCGGTGCCTCCTGGCTCTGCGTCTCGGTCGGGGTCTGGGTCTGGGCCGCGGCCGGCGTCGCGAGAAGGGCCGAAGCCGAGATGCCGGACAGGAGCCAGGCGAGGCGCTGCGCAGTGGTCATATTGAGTCCCCCGATATCGTTCGAACCTATCCCTTGTTAGGGAACGTACCGGAAATCGCGGGTTTCAAAAGGCCGCTCTCGCTGCGCTGCACCATTGCGCCGCACCTGTGGCCGGCGGGGCACAGTCGGTCGTTGCGGCAGCGGCGGCCCTGTCAGCCGCGCGGGCGCGGCTGCCGCCCCAGGCGGGCGCTGTCGATGATGCGCTCGACCTCGGGAATGATCTGCGGGAAGAACTGGTCCCTCGGCGCGTCGAACAGGACCATGTAGAGCCGCCGGCCGATGATCGCGCCGACGACGCGGCCCTGCCGGTGGAGCTCGTTGCCGCCGAGATGCTCGTAGTCGAACTGGAAGCCGGGCTGGCCGAGGAAAGTGCGCGGCTGCAGGCCGGTCATGTTGAAGCTCAACGAGCCCGCGCGGATCCGGTAGAAGCTCTCGATCATCGAGGCGATCTCCGGCGGGGTCATGTCGGAGCGGAAGTTCGGCACCTGGCGGATGTCGCTGCGCCGCTGCCAGCGGACGAGCGGCCGGCCGTGCTCGAGCCCGCCGATGAAGGTGAGGCCGTCGAGCGTGACCCCGTGTAGGGTCCAGTTCTCCTCGCGGGAGATCTCGTTCGCCATGCGCGGCAGCCGGTTCCAGCGGATGGACGGCGTCACCCGCATCGTATGGGCGACCTCGCGCTCGCGCGGCTCGACGAGGGTGATCCGGTTGAAGCCGTAGCCTCCGCCATAGCCGCCTCCTCCGGCACAGCCGCCGAGAAGGGCAAGAGCGGCAAATCCAGCGAACAAGACCTTCATGGAGCGCTCCTATTGCTGGATCGAGTAACGGACCATCGCCGCATCGGGTGCATCGGGTGCGAGCTCGAGATAGCGGGAGAGCGCCGCTTTCCCCTCGTCGCGCCGGCCGGCCTGGATCAGGGCATAGCCGTGCATCCGCCACGCCTCGGGCGGCGCGTCCGGCAGGCGCACCGCCTCGGCATAGCTCTGGTTGGCGAGCTCGCGGTCGCCGCGGCGGCCACGCAGACGGTAGGTCTCGCCTTCGTAGAAGCGCAGGAGGCCGTTCCAGCCGTCCACCGCGAGGTTGCGGATGATGAAGAGACTGGCGCCGGGATCGTTGAGCTTCACCTGGTCGTCGAGCAGGGTCTTGCGATGCGCGCCGAGGGCATTGAGGTATCGATCGCGGCCGCGGTCGTAGCTGCGGCCTGCCGCCTTCACCTCCTCGGCGGAAGCGCGCAGGTCCTGCATCCGGTTCTCGGGCGCAGGATGGGTCGAGAGCAGAGAATAGCCGCGCCGCGGGCGGCGGCGCCGCATCTCGGCCGAAGCCTCGATCTCCTGGATGAGCTGGCGCCATACTTCCGGCGCCGCCATCGGCTCGTAGCCGGTCTCCGCCATCTGGCGGACGCCCATCGCGTCGGCCTCGGCCTCCAGTTCGCGGCTGTAGGCGGCGAGGGTGAGGATGGTGCCGACCTGGGCGAGGCGCACCGCATCGCCGAGATAAACCCCCGTGCCGGCGCCGCCGACGCCCGCAGCCATTGCGAAGACGGCGAACAGGTCGGTCTTGCGGCGGATGTCGCGCCAGCGGCGGATATGGTGACGGCGAAGGAAGTGCCCCGCCTCGTGGGCGATGACGGCGGAGAGCTGCGCCTCGTCGCGCATGCGGGTGAGCAGGCCCGAGAAGATGACCATGAAGCCGGTCGGCGCCATGAAGGCGTTGAACTCGGGCACGCGTGCCAGATAGATGCGCATGTCGTTCGCCGCGACGCCGCCGACCCGGCCGACGATCGTCCGCAGGTACGAGATCAGATTGGGATCGGTGATGAGCAGGTTCGAGCCCGCAATCTCCTGCTCGACCCGCTCATATTGCTGCCACATGCCGCGCTCGTCCGCCTCGGTCGGCCGGTAGCCGGGGCCGATCAGCGGCCGCATCTCCGCGGGCCGGATCCGGGCATGGGCCGCGCCGGCGCCGACCAGCCCGGCGCAGCAGGCGCAGCCGAGGCCGCCGAGCATCATGCGGCGGGTGAGTGGAAGGGACTCGGTCATACGCTACTGGACCTTCAGTCGTTGCGGTTGCGGACGTTGCGGCCGGCGCGCATCCGCCCGATCAGCCTCTCGACCATCTGCTCGGCGCCCTCGCGCGTGCGCAGGTCGCCGAAGGTGACGCCGGGGAGCTGGCTGCCGGTCTGGAGGACGTTGAACCAGACGACGTCGCCGCTCCTGAGGTCGACGAGAGACGCATAGGCAGACTGGCCGCCGCCGCCCTGGGGCGCGCAGAAGCCGATCAGGCAGCCGGCGATGCCGAGCACCTGGAGCGCCGTGCGTCCGCTCGAGGCGTGCGCGTCCTCGGCGTTGAGGAAGAGCGCATAGTCCATGCCGGTGGCGCGGCCGAGGGCCATGGCCGGCTCGCCCAGCGTCCAGTCGAGCCCCTGGCGGCGCTTGGTCGGCAAGGTGAGGCCGGCATAGCGGTGGACGGCGATCGCGCCGCCGACGGCGTTGAACAGCCGCTCGACGTCGGCGACCTGCTGCTCGGTCATGCCCTGGACGCCGCTGCGCGTCTCGAGGATCGTGGTGCGCCCGCCCCTCGTCGCCTGGTGCTCACGAAGCGCGGCGACGATGTGGCCGCGGGCCTGCTCGGTCCAGTCGGCGCGCGGCTCGGGCAGCCCGCCGGTGGTGATCGAGCTCACCTGGACGTAGGGGCGCATGACGAGGAGGTCATAATCGCCGCTCGGCGGCTGGAATTCCAGGTCCGCGAACTGCCGCGTCTGGACGCAGCCGGCGAGCGCGGACGAAGCCGCAATGATCAGGACGAGAGAACGCAATCCCATGATGCCACTCCTCATGGACGCCGCGACCTTAACCGATGGAGAAGGAAAAAGCGAACCGGCATAAACGCTTAGCACTCCGACACCCCGCGCCACGAAGCGGCGGACGGTACGGTGCTAGAACGAGCGGCGGCCCGACTCGATCCGGCGGCCGGCTCGCTGCTTCAAAAGTGGCGCGTGCGGCGGCGCGCCCGCAGGAACGCGCGCCCGCTGCCGCCGCTCAGGCGGCGCGGCGGAAGAGGCCGGTACCGATCATGCCGGTGTCGGCGAGCGCGATCGCGGTGCCGCAGAAACCGCACTCGGCCGAGAGGCGGCCGACATACCAGTGGGTGCGTCCGCAGCCCGGGCAGCGGTTGACGTCGCCGGGATGGTAGACCGGGTTGAACCCGCGCAGGGCGGGATCGTGCGGGAAGCGCTTCGTACCTTCGATTGACCTCAACATCGTCTTCACTCCTGGCCGCAGCCCCCACAGCTGCGACGAGCCGTTATATTCCATCGACGAGTTGAATGCCTTATGAATGATTGCACTGGAGCAATGGAGCGGCCCATAGAGATTGTCGCCGCGCGCCCATAGAGATTGTCGCTGGCGAGGCCTAGAAAACGGCGGAAAACCGCCAATAGCGGCGGCCTCTGCGGGCCATTGAGGACTCTCAGCGTTGCCGCAATCGCAAACCGCGGATTCCCGCCGTTCTGCCTTCAGCGACGAGGAGGATTGCGGCAACAAATTGCGGCAAGCCGAATTAGCCCTGCGCGAACCGGCGGCGATGGCTGCTCGGCGCCATAATCGCATCCATCATCTCCCGTTGAAACCACGGGGCCGCGAGCAGGTGACCGTACGCGGCTTCTAAGTCCAAGCCCCGCCGCAACATCGTCTCTTCCAGTAGCAGGGCCGCCGCCCTCTCCGCCTCTTCGAAAAAGCCGGATGCCACCTTCAACTGGCGCGCGAGCGCCGTCACGTCGCTCTCTTCGTCGAACTCCCAGCCGCGCGGCGCGCTGTAGAAGATCGCGAGCGCACGCGCCAACTGCCTCACGCCCGGCGAGATCGCATCCAGCTCGCCCCGCACAGTCTTCGCGGCCGCCGCCGCCGCCCTCAGCTTTTCTACCGATCGCCTCGCCCGCTCGGGCACCGAGCCTCGCTTCCGCCACTGCGCCACTGCCGAGCGCTGAATGAAAAGAAGGCTCGCCAGCTCGGCGTCTGAACGTGCGCCGGCCGCGCGCCTCAGCTCGGCGATCTCCTCATCAACGTTCACCAGCGGCTCCCGCTGTTGACATTGTCAACAAGTGTGTCCACTTTATCACCACACCGAGGAGGACGCAGGATGAGTGTCGTCGCAGACGTGAGGGCCGGATTCGTCCGACAGGGCAAGTCATTGCGGAGCTGGTGTCGAAGCAACGGCATTGATCCCGGCTATGCTCATAAGGTCCTCGCGGGCCGCACGAACGGCCCCGCTGCGCTAGCGCTGAAAGAGCGTATCACCGAAGCGAGTTCGCGTGAAGCGAACGAGCAGGCGGCGTAAGTCGTGAGAGTGTCAAAATGGCTCACGGTCAGCGAGTTCGCCGATGTCGCCGGCCTGCCAGAAAGAACAGCGCGCTACCACGTTCGAAAGGCGGCGCGCGGTTGCCACTCGGCAGATTGGCCGATTACCGTTCGCAAAGTTCGCGGCCGAGGCGG
>DASWMB010000258.1:0-4508 GCA_036399955.1 Allosphingosinicella sp.
CCGGGCCGCCCCGACGTCGCGCCAGTAGGAGGGGGCTTCGCCGTGGGAGAGCTTGGCGGAGCGGCAGAACTGATGGGCGAAGGCGCGGCCGCCCTTCACCAGCTTCGGGATGATGTCCTTGCCGAAATCGTGGCTCGAAGCCGGGTCGGCGGCGTCCTCGCGCAGCACCTCGAACAGGCGCCGCGTCTCGAACGCGTAGATGCCCATGCTGGCGAGCGCGACGTCGGGGCGGCCCGGCATCGACGGCGGATCGGCGGGCTTTTCGAGGAAATCGACGATCCGGTCGCTCTCGTCGATGTGCATCACGCCGAAGCCGCTCGCCTCCTCGCGCGGCACCTCGATGCAGCCGACGGTGACGTCGGCGCCGGTCTCGACATGCTCGGCGAGCATCACCTCATAGTCCATCTTGTAGACATGGTCGCCGGCAAGGACGACGATCCAGCGCGGCGCATAGCTCTCGATGATGTCGATGTTCTGATAGACGGCGTCGGCCGTGCCCAGATACCACATGTCCTCCGACACGCGCTGGCTCGCGGGGAGGATGTCGAAGCTCTCGTTGCGCTCGGTCCGGAAGAAGGACCAGCCGCGCTGGAGGTGGCGGATGAGGCTGTGCGCCTTGTACTGGGTGGCGACCGCGATCCGCCGGATGCCGCTGTTGAGCGCGTTCGACAGCGCGAAATCGATGATCCGGGTCTTGCCGCCGAAATGGACGGCCGGCTTGGCGCGCCGGTCGGTCAGCTCCATCAGACGGCTGCCGCGGCCGCCGGCGAGGACATAGGCCATGGCATGGCGGGCGAAGGGGCCGTGGGGGACGGGCGGCGTGGCCATTCCTGCTCTCCTTAGGACAGGCAAACCCGCTTCGGGCGCGCGGGTTTCATCGCACGCCGAGGCGGAAATAAAGGGTCGATAGCGGCGGGATCGTCACCTCCGCCGAGGCGGGGAAGCCGTGGGAGGGATGCGCCTCGGCCGCGACGGCGCCGAGATTGCCGAGGCCGGAGCCGCCATAGTCGCGGGCGTCGGAGTTGAAGATCTCGGTCCAGCTGCCGGCGGCGGGCAGGCCGATCCGATAGCGCTCGCGCGGCACCGGGGTGAAGTTCGAGACCACCGCGACCGGCGGATCGCCCGGACCGCCGAAGCGCAGCCAGGCGAGCACCGACTGGTCGGCATCGTCGGCAACGATCCAGCGAAAGCCCTCCGCCTCGCAATCCCGCGCGTGGAGCGCGGGCTCGGCGCGGTGGAGCCGGTTCAGCTCCGCGACCGCCGCCTTGAGCCCGGCGTGGAGCGGGTCCTGGAGGAGCGCCCAGTCGAGCTCCGCCCTGAAATCCCACTCGCGTTCCTGGCCGAACTCCTGGCCCATGAAGAGCAGCTTCTTGCCCGGATGGCCCCACATGAAGCCGTAATAGGCCCGCGCATTGGCGAACTTCTGCCGGCGCTCGCCCGGCATCCGCCCGAGGATCGAGCCCTTGCCGTGGACGACCTCGTCGTGGCTCAAAGGCAGGATGAAGTTCTCGGAAAAGGCGTATTCGAGGCCGAAGGTGAGCTGGTGGTGGTGGAAGCGGCGGTGGACGGGCTCGCGCGACATGTAGTCCAGCGTGTCGTTCATCCACCCCATGTTCCACTTGAAGCCGAAGCCGAGGCCGCCCTCGTGGACGGGCGCGGAGACGCCGGGCCAGGCGGTCGATTCCTCCGCGACCGTGAAGCGATCCGCGAAACGGCCGTAGAGGATGCGGTTCAACTCCTTCAGGAACGCTTCCGCCTCGCGGTTCTCGCGTCCGCCTTGCGCGTTCGGGATCCACTGACCGGCCTCGCGCGAATAATCGAGGTACAGCATCGAGGCGACGGCATCGACGCGCAGCCCGTCGACCCCGTAGCGATCGAGCCAGAACAGGGCGTTGGCGATCAGATAGTTCACCACCTCGCGGCGGCCGAAATCGTAGATCGCGGTGCCCCAATCCGGGTGGAAGCCCTTGCGCGGGTCCTCGTGCTCGTAGAGCGCGGTCCCGTCGAAGCGGGAGAGGCCGTGGACGTCGGTCGGGAAATGGGCCGGCACCCAGTCGAGGATCACGCCCAGCCCCGCCTCATGGGCGCGGGCGACGAGGCGGGCGAAGCCGGCCGGATCGCCGAAGCGCCGCGTGGGGGCGAAAAGGCCGATCGGCTGATAGCCCCAGCTGTCGTCGAGCGGATGCTCGGAGACCGGCAGGAGCTCGATATGGGTGAAGCCGAGGTCCGCGACATAGGGGACGAGCCGCTCGGCGATGTCGTCCCAGCTGTTGAAGCCGCCGTCCGGCCGCCGCTGCCAGGAGCCGAGATGGACCTCGTAGACCGACATCGGCGCACGGCGCGGGTCGGCGGCGCCCGAATAGCCGGCGCGCGGCTCCGGAAGCGCGTCGAGCCGCTCGACTACGGACGCGGTCGCGGGCCGCATCTCCGAGCCGAAGCCGAACGGGTCGGCCTTGAGCGGCAGCAGCGCGCCGTCGGCGCCGACGATCTCATATTTGTAGCGGGCGCCGGGGGCGAGGCCGGGGACGAAGATCTCCCAGATGCCGCTGTCGATGCGCCTGCGCATGGCGTGGCGGCGGCCGTCCCAGGCGTTGAAGTCGCCGACGACCGCGACGCGCCGCGCGTTCGGCGCCCAGACGGCGAAGGCGACGCCGCCCACGTCCTCGTGGCTGATCGGATGGGCGCCGAGCCGCTGCCAGAGGCGGCGGTGATTGCCCTCGGCGAGAAGATGATCGTCGAGCGGGCCCAGCACCGGCCCGAAGCGATAGGGATCGAGGACCGTCCATTCGGCACCGCCCGAGCGGGCGAGGAGGCGGTAGGAGCCCGGCTCCGCGGAAACGACGCCTTCGAAGAAGCCCTCGGCATGCCGCCGCTCGAGCGGGTGAGCGGCGCCGTCGCGGAGCAGCTCCAGCGTCTCGGCGCCGGGAACGAAGGCTCGCACCACCCACCCGTCATCCGTCCGGTGCGGGCCGAGCACGGCGAACGGATCTCCGTGGCGCGCGGCGACGATCGCCGCGACCTCGGCGTCCGGCAGCCTCACGTCCCGAGCGGGACCTTCCAGATCTCCCCGGCATATTCGCGCACCGCGCGGTCCGAGGAGAACCAGCCCATCCGGGCGATGTTGAGCGTTGCCGAGCGCCACCAGCCGGCCTTGTCGCGCCAGCGCCGGGCGACCTCAGCCTGCTTTGCCGCAAAGGCGTCGAAGTCCGCCGCGACCATGAAATAATCGTGATGCGTGACGGCATCGACGAGGTCGCGATAGCGGTCGGGCTCGTCGGGCGAGAAGCGGCCGGAGCCGATCTCGTCCAGCGCCTGGCGCAGCGCGGGCGACGCGGCGATCGCCTCCTCCATCCCGATCCCCTGTGCCCGCCGCGCCTCGACCTCCTCGGCGGTCATGCCGAAGATGAAGATGTTGTCGTCGCCGACATGCTCCAGGATCTCGATATTGGCGCCGTCCAGAGTGCCGATGGTGAGCGCGCCGTTGAGAGCCAGCTTCATGTTGCCGGTGCCGGACGCTTCCATCCCCGCCGTCGAGATCTGCTCGGAAAGGTCGGAGGCGGGGATGATGCTCTCGGCGAGGCTGACATTGTAGTTGGGGAGGAACACGACCTTCAAACGCCCGCGCAGCGTGGCGTCGGCGTTGACGACGCGGGCGACGTCGTTGATCAGCTTGATGATCAGCTTGGCGCGATGATAGCTCGCCGCCGCCTTGCCGGCGAAGATCTTGACGCGCGGCGTCCATTCGCTGGTCGGGTGCGCGCGCATCGCCCCGTAGAGCGCCACCGTCTCGAGGATGTTCAAAAGCTGGCGCTTATATTCGTGGATCCGCTTGATCTGGACGTCGAACATCGCCGACGGATCGACCTTCACGCCGACGCGCTCATGGATCAGCGAGGCGAGCGCGGCCTTGTTCTGCCGCCGCACCGCCGCCAGCCGCTCGTGGAGCGCGCGATCGTCGGCCTGAGCGGCGAGCGCCTCGAGGGCGTCGGGATCGTCGAGCACCCGCTCGCCCGCCACCTCGACGAGGAGCCTCGTCAGCCCTGGATTGGCCTCGTGGAGCCAGCGGCGGAAGGTGATCCCGTTGGTCTTGTTGACGATGCGCTCCGGATACAAAGCGTGGAAATCGCGGAACACGGTCTCGCGCATAAGCTCGGTGTGGAGCGCGGAGACGCCGTTCACCTTGTGCGAGCCGAGGAAGCTCAACGCCCCCATCCGGACGCGGCGCGGCCCGTGCTCGTCGATCAGCGACACGGCGGCGAGCAGCCCCTCGCCCGCGCGGCCTTCTTCCCGCAGCTTGTCGAGGTGGAGGGCGTTGATCAGGTAGACGATCTGCATGTGCCGCGGCAGCAGCCGCTCGAGCAGCGGAACGGGCCAGCTCTCCAACGCCTCGGGGAGCAGGGTATGGTTGGTGTAGGAGAAGATTCCGGTCGTGATCCGCCACGCTTCCTCCCATTCGACCTCATGCTCGTCGGCGAGGAGCCGCATCATCTCGGCGACGCCGATCGCGG
>DASWMB010000259.1:0-7363 GCA_036399955.1 Allosphingosinicella sp.
TAGCTCGACAGGCCGCGCGGTCGCTCTAAGGCTCGCGCCCCGTGGCGGTGCCGCCGGATTCCTGCGCCGGCGGCGTCGCGGCCGGGGCGGCGGGTGTCCGCGTGGCGGGACGCTCGGCCTCCGCCGCCGGACCGGCGGTCTGCCCGTTGGGGTTGCGGCGGCCGAGCGGCGTCTGGGCCGGGCCGCTGTCGCTGCCGGTCAGCGCCCAGCGCTGGCTGGTGGTGAGCGTGCTGTCGGTCCTCGCCTTTTCGGCGATCATCGCATTCGCGGTGTCGCGGCGGAGCGGCTCGTAGCGGCGCAGGACGGCGCGCTGGAAGCTGTCGACGCTCGCGGTCGCCGGCCCGGTGCCCGGAGCACCGGCCGCGGCCATCGCCTTTTCGGCCGCCTCGGCGGCGGCGGCGTCGCGCGCGTCGGCGAGCGCCTCGGGCGTCAGAACGCCCGGAAGCGGCGGCGGCGCGGTGCGGCGGCGCACGACCGTCGGCTCGGTGCCGGCATAGCGGTCGGTGAAGGCATGCGGGCGTCCCCAGCCGCCGGTCCAGCGGTAGAAGATGTGGGCGCCGATATTCGCCGACTTGTGCAGGCTCGAGGCCCAGTAAGGCACCACGTAATTGGCGTGATAATGGGTCGAATAGCCGACCGGCGCGTGGACGTAGCCGGCGAGCGCCTCCTCGGCGACGCGGCGGGCATTCTGCCAGTAAGGCGCCATCGGCGGGCGGCCGAGCGAGCCGTCGCAGGTGAAGCTGAACTGGCAGCCGGTGCGCCGCTCGCTGCCCTGGTAGATGACGCCGCAGACGCTGTTCGGATAGGCCGGGTGGCGCAGTCGGTTGAGGATGACCTGCGCGACCGCGCGCTGGCCTTCGAGCGGCTCGCGCGCCGCTTCGTAATAAACCGCCTCGGTCATGCACTGGAGCGAGCGCTGCCGATCGGCATCGCTGGCGAAGCGCAGCGCGAACGCGCTCGCCGCGGGGCCGGTGCCCTCGATCGGCATGGCGGCATTGATCTGCTGCGCCGTCTCGACGTCGAGCGGGCGGAGCGCCTGCGGCGTGAGCATCTCGACGGCGCGCGCGCTGGCGGCGATCGCCTCGGGCGAACCGGGAGCGCCCGGGATGAGGCCGCTGGCCGGGATCCAGAGGCTGAGCGCCGCGACGCCGTAAAGCGCGAGGGTGATCGTCAGGAGGCCGAGCCCCGCCCACTGCCGGCGCATCCCCGCACCGACGCCGGAAGCGATCGCGCGGAAGTCCGGGAGCCGCCATTCCGGCAGGCGCAAGGCAAGTTCAGGTCGAAACACCGCTCTTCTTCATCAATGCCGGGAGGAGGCCCTTATATAGGAATTTGCGCCTTTCGGCAACCTGAAGGCCCGTCGAGCCGTGCCGAAATCTGGGCGAAAGGGAGGTTTCACGCAAGCGCGGCGGCGTCACGCACGGCCTCCACCACTGGGCCGGCAGCCACATGGTGCGGCATATGGCCGATTCCCTCGAGCTCGGTGAGTCGCGAACCGGGCAAGAGCGCGGCGAGCGGCCGGGCGTGGCGATCGGGATCGACGACCCGGTCCGCCGTGCCGGTGACGATATGGGCAGGAGCACGAATTGCTCTGAGGTCGATCGTCGCGGCGGGCGAGAACGGAAGGATCGCCGCCGTCTCCTCCCCTTCCCGCACCATCGCCTCGGTGTTGAGGATCTGCTCGTACGGGTAGCGCTCCTCCCAGGAGGTCGGGACGGGCTGCGGCGCAAACATCAGGCGCTGGACGGTCTTGAGCAGCGGCCGGTCGATCGTCGCCTCGCCCATAGCGGAGAGGACGGGCCCGATCAGCGGCGCCGAGCGGGGCGCGAGCAGGCTGTGCTCGAGGAGGCGCGGCTCTGGAAAGGCGATCGGCGCGAGGAGCACGAGACCCGCCACCCGGTCCGGGAACCGCTCCGCCATGGCGAGGGCGACGAGGCCGCCCATGGAATGGGCGACGAGGAGAACCCGCCCGACGCCGAGCGCGTCGAGCCCCGCCGCGATCTGGGCAGCCTGGTCCCGCGGCGTCCCTTCGAAGCGGGGGCGGCGGCTGAGGCCGTGACCGGGCCGGTCGACCGCGGTCACGCGGAAGTCCCGCGCCAGCCGGTCGAACGGCCCTTCCAGCCAGTCGGAGTGCGTGGCCAGTGCGCCGTGGAGGAGGACGAGGTGCGGCCCCTTCCCCGCCTGCACCGCGTGCAGCGAGCGCTCCGGCGCGAGATCTACGGTCCAGGGCTCGCTCACCGGTCGCGCGCCGGGGCCGGGCGGCGCTTGCGCAGATCGAAGCGGTCGCCGGTGCCGAGGACGTGGACGGTGAGCTGGTGGATCGAGAGCACCCGGTCCGGCCGCGCTTCGGCGAGGTTCGAATGGGTGACGCTGTTGCCGTCGACGACATAGACGGCGCCGCTGCCGACCACCGTGAAGCAATCGTCCTCGACCACGGCGGCCGTATCCTCGTCGATCCCCATGCCGAGCACCCGCGGATTGTGGGCGACGGCGCCGATCAGCCGGCCGAAGCGGCCGCGCTCGGCGAAATGCTGGTCGATGATGACGTCGCGGATGAGGCCGAGCCCGGGGGCCATGTGGAGGTCGCCGATCCGGTGCGTCTCGGAGCTGGTGCCCTTGACCAGCATCGTGTCGCTCATCACAGAAGCGCCCGCCGAGGTGCCGGCGATGAGGCCGCCGCGGTCGAAGATCGAGCGCACCTTGGCCTCGATTCCGGTGTCGCCGATCTGGCTGGTGATCCGAAGCTGGTCGCCGCCCGAAAAGAAAATCGCGGCGGCGTCGTCGAGGACGGTGAGCTTGTCGCGGTCGCTCGCTTCGTTCCGATCCTCGACATAGAGCTCGACCAGCTCGCCCACGTCGAGGTCGGCGAACGCCTTTTCATATTCGTCGAAATAGCCTTCGGGCTGGTGACTGGCGACCGTGGCGAGGACGAGCTTGCCGCCGCGCACATGGCGGGCGACCTCGCGCAGGATGGCGCGGTCCTTCTTCGGATCGCGGTCCTCGCCGCCGCCGATGATGATCAATGTGCCTCTGCGGCGGCGTTCGTCGTCAGCCACTCTGCTCTTCGTCCTTCTTCAGATAGACCTTCGGTTCCGGATCGTTGCTCGTGATCACGGCCACGGCGAACATCGGGCTGTTGTGCGCCCAGCCGATCGTCCCGTCCTTGTGAATGCCGATGCCGCCGCCGTCCGCCTCCGCGCCGCCGGTGCCGGGCAGCTTGGCCACTCCCTTCGCGATCGCCTGTTCCAGCCCATCGCCGTCCTCCAGGGACGCCATCACCCGCGCCGCGAGCGCAAGCCGTGCGATCGTCTCGCCGTCGCCGGAGAAGCTGACCGCGCCATTGTGGTTGTCGGCATAGAGGCCGCCGCCCGGCAGCGGGCTGTCGCCGATCCGGCCGACCTTCTGGCCGCTGAGGCCGCCGGTCGAGCAGCCGGCGGCAAGGTTGCCGCCCATGTCGAGCGCGACCGCGCCCACCGTATCGTGGGCGCCTTCCGTGACGAGCTGCTTCTCTTCCTCCGCCTTCAGCTCCTCGTCGCTGGCGAGCGGGAAGCCCTTCTCCCTGGCGAACTTGAGCGCGCCCTCGCCGACCAGGATCACTTCCTTCTCCGGCATCAGCCGGCGCGCCACGCTGACCGGGTTGCGCACATATTTGATCGCGCCGACCGCGCCCGCCGAGAGATCGCGCCCGTCCATCAGGCCGGCGCACATCTCGATCTCGCCCGCCTCGTTCGGCGCCGAGCCCTTGCCGGCATTGAACACCGGCAGATCCTCGAGCGTGCGGATCGCCGTCTCGACCGCGTCGAGAGCGCTGCCGCCGCCGGCGAGCACCTTCGCTCCCGCCTCCGCGGCCTGCCGGATGCCGTCGCGATTCGCCTGCGCTTCGCTGTCGTCCCACGGCTTGGCGCCGCCGTGGACGATCAGGGCCCATCGGCCCGACCTGTCTTCGTACATTTCTACTCCGCTGCGACGAGGGGGCCGCGATTGGCGGTCCGGATGGCCGCGGGTTTGAAGTCGTTGACCTGCTGCCAGCAGCCTTTGACGTCGGTGGGGGTGATGACGATGAGGTCGCCCGGCCGCCCCATGGCGAGGCCGGCCGCGGTCGAGGCGGCCTCGCCGGCGATGAGATGGATGTGGTCGGGCGAGCGGCCGGCGGCGAGCGCGCCCTCCTTCAGGAATTTCATCACCTCGCCGCGCGGGCGGCCGCGCGTCGACGGATCCTCGCGGAAGATGAGCTCGTCGAAGATGCCGGCCGCGATCTGGCCCATTTCCATCAGATCCTCGTCGCGCCGGTCGCCGGCCATCGAGACGACGCCGATCGTCCTCTTGTAGCGGTGCGAGAGGCCGCGCACGACATTGCCGAGGGCGGTGAGGCCGGCGGCGTTGTGGGCATAGTCGACGATCACCCGGAAGCCATGCGCGTCGTGGACGTTGAGGCGGCCGGGATTCTGCTCGAAGGTCGAGCGGAACTGGCTCATCGCCGAGCGGATGGTGAGGATCGGCACGTCGCGAGCGATGGCGACGGCGATCGCCGCCAGTGCGTTGGCGACGTTGAACTCGGCCATGCCGTGGAGCGTGGCGGGGATGTCCCCGGCCTTCATGATGAACTCGCGCCGCCCGTAATCGTAAAGCGCGATCGTGCCGCCATCCGGCCCCGGCTCGCGCACGACCGCCATGCCGCCGCCGTCGATATGCTCGCGCACCATCGGCGACATCTCCGCATCGCCGTGGAGCGAGAACCAGATGATCCGCCCGCCCGCGCGCCGCGCCATCCGGACGGTCAGCGGATCGTCGGCGTTGAGGATGGTGTGGCCGCCGCGGCGGACCGCTTCGACCACCACCTGCTTGACGTCGGCGAGGTCCTCCACCGTCTCGATGCCCTTGAGGCCGAGATGGTCCGGCGTCACGTTCAAGGCGACGCCGATATCTGCCTCCTTGTAGGCAAGCCCTTCGCGCAGCAGGCCGCCGCGCGCGGTCTCGAGCACCGCTACCTCGACGGTGGGATCGCGAAGCACCATCCGCGCGCTCCGCGGACCGGTCGCGTCGCCCTCGTGGATGAGAACGTCGTTGATGTAGACGCCCGTGGTCGAGGTGAGGCCGACGGTGCAGCCGGTATAGCGCATGATGTGCTTGGTCATGCGCCCGACGGTCGACTTGCCGTTGGTGCCGGTGATGGCGATGACCGGAACGCGTGTCGGGTTGCCGCGCGGGAACAGCATCTCGACGATCGGCTTGGCGACGTCGCGCGGCGCACCTTCCGACGGCTCGATGTGCATCCGCAGGCCCGGCGCCGCGTTGAGCTCGATTACGCCGCCGCCGGTCTCGCGCACCGACTGGGTGATGTCGGGACAGACGAAGTCGACGCCGCAAACGTCGAGGCCGATGATCATCGCCGCCCGGCGCGCGATCTCGACATTGTCGGGGTGGATCTCGTTGGTCCGGTCGATGGCGGTGCCGCCGGTCGAGAGGTTGGCGGTCGCGCGCAGCGGCACCACCTGCTCGGCCTCGGGAATGCTGTCGGGCGTCAGGCCCGAGCGGCCGAGATGCTCCTCGACGGCGGCATCGATCCGGATCCGCGTCATCACGTTCTCGTGGCCTTCCCCGCGGCGGGGATCGCGGTTCACTTCCTCGACCAGCTGCCGGATCGTCGAGACGCCATTGCCGAGCACCTGCGCCGGCACCCGCTCCGCAACGGCGATCATCCGGCCGTTCACCACCAGGATGCGGTGGTCGTTGCCGGCGAAGAACTGCTCGACGATGACGTCGCGCGTCTTGGCCTGGCGCTGCGCCTCGGCGAAGCCGAAGCGGAGCTGCTCCTCATTCTCGATCCGGATGGTGACGCCGCGGCCGTGATTGCCATCGAGCGGCTTCGTGACGAGCGGATAGCCGAGCCGCCGCACCGCCTTCACGGCATCCTCGACCTCGCGCACGACGACGCCGCGCGGGACGGGGATGCCGCTCTCGTCGAGCAGCTTCTTGGTCATGTTCTTGTCGGAGGCGAGCTCGGTCGCGACGAACGCCGTCCTGCCCGTGATCGAGGCGCGGATGCGCTGCTGGTACTTGCCGTGGCCGAGCTGGATCAGGCTCTTGTCGTCGAGCCGCATGACCGGGATGCCGCGGCGCGCGGCCTCGTCGACGATCGCCTTGGTGGTGGGGCCGAGCTGGTTCTTGCGCACGAGCCGCTTCAGCGTGTCCATCCGCCGCTCGAAGTCGTATTCTCCGGCGAACTCGCTCCAGACGCGGTCCATGCCCTTGATGCCGCGAAGCTCGTTCGGGAGGAGCGATTCGACCAGCTCCAGCGCCGCGCGTCCGGCGGCGAGGCCGACCTTCTCCTCGTTATAGGCGAACATCACGTTGTAGACGCCCGGCCGGTTCTTCACCGACCGCGTCTTCCCCCGCGTCGCCCGCGACCCCGCCAGCGTCTGCAGCTCCAGCGCGACATGTTCGACCACATGACCCAGCCAGGTCCCCTCCCGCAACCGCGTCTCGAATCCGCCGCGCTTGCGCAGCGAGCAGCCGTGCCGGCCGACGCCCGGGACGATGCGCAGCAAGGCCTCGGTGAAGCCGGGGATGCGGTTGGTCGGCCATTCCTCGAGCCGGCCGAGATCGAGCTGCAGCCGGATCATCGGGGTATGGCTGTAATAATGCGGGCCGCGATAGACCGCGACCTCGTTGACCGCCGCGGGCGCCGCCATCAGATGCGCGCCGCTGTCGGTCTTGTTCTGGAAAAACATCGCATTCGCCCCCTGGCGTTCGGTCCTTGCTGCCCCTTCTTTCGCGTGCACTGGCGGAGACTGGTTCGGGGCCGACATGATCTGACTAAACCCGCGAAACCAAAGCGGAGTTCCGGTATTGCCTTGCTGATCTGGGTTAACAGAGGTCGACGCGCGAGCCGTCTGGCGGCTCTCTTCGGGGCAGGCTAGAGCGTGCGCGGAAACGGCATCCAGACCGATCGAGAGGACCCATGGCCGACCGCATCGCCCCGCCCGAAGGCATCGCCCGTGCTGCGCATTTCGGCCCTGCCGATTACGAAGAGCGGTACCGCCGGTCGATAGAAGATCCCGACGGTTTCTGGGCTGAGGAGGCGCAGCGGATCGACTGGGTCCGTGCGCCGGCGCGGATCTCGAACTGGTCGTTCGATCCGGTGGACATCAAATGGTTCGAGGACGGCGTCCTCAACCTCTGCCACAATTGCGTCGACCGCCATCTCGCCGACAAGGCCGACACCGTTGCGATCATCTGGGAAGGGGACGAGCCGGGGACGACGCGGACGCTGACCTACGCGCAGCTCTACGCCGAGGTCGTGCGGATGGCGAACTGCCTGAAGGCGCTCGGCGCCGGCCGCGGCGACCGGGTGACCATCTAC
>DASWMB010000260.1:0-9518 GCA_036399955.1 Allosphingosinicella sp.
CGATCCCATGGTCCGGACCTCGGCGCCGAGCGCGGCGGCGAGCGGCTCCGCCTCGCCGGGCGGGCGGGTGCGGCTCACCAGCAGGATCGGCTTGCGCGCGGGCGCAAGCGGCGGCGGCGGGTCGTCGGACCGGAAGACGCGGCCGCGCGTCGGCATCGCGACGGCGCCGACCGTCGCCTCCCCGTCCACCGCGAGGGCGACATGCACCGCCCAGTCGTCGCGGCCATCGACATATTCGCGCGTCCCGTCCAGCGGATCGACGATCCAGACCCGCGACATGGCGAGGCGCTCCTCCCCGTCCGGCGACTCCTCGGAAAGGATGCCGTCGCCGGGCCGCCACTGCCTCAGCGCCGCCAGGATGAGCTGGTTGGCGAGGAGGTCTCCCGCCGCGCCCATCGCGCGGCCGGAGACGAGGCCGCCGCCGCGCAGGTCCATGAGCAGCCGCCCCGCCGCCTCGGCCGTCCGCGCGGCAAGCTCCTCGTCGGTCATGTTCCGTCCGTCGTCCACTCGCGCTCCGCCCCGAGATCGAACCGAGCGGTTACTCGGTCTGGTTAACTTCGTCTTTACCAAAGGCGCCGTAGGCCAGCCATGCGCCGCGGACCGGGAGATCGGAGCGGCGAAGATATGGAGCCAGACCCGTGCACACGAACACCAGCCCCGCAAGGACGATCCTGCTCCTCGTCGCTTCCGGCGCGGCTTCGAGCCTGGCGCTGCCCGGCGGCGCCGTCGCCGGCACCCAGCAGACGACGCTCACCGTCAACGCGACGGTCACCGCCAATTGCACGATCACCGCGAACCCGGTCGCCTTCGGCTCGGTCAATCCGCTGACCGGCACCGCCTTCGACGCCGCCGGCAGCCTCGACGTCACCTGCACCACCGGCTCGGCCTGGAGCGCGACGGCGGATGCAGGCGCGGGCGCCAGCGCCACGCTGACCGCTCGCCGGATGACCTCCGGCGCCGGCAACACGCTCAATTACGCGCTGTACACCAACAGCGGCCGCACCCTCGTCTGGGGCAGCGGCGCGGGCGGCACCAGCGCGCTGACCGGCACCGGCACCGGCGCCGTCCAGTCCGTCCCGATCTACGGCCGGATCACGGCGGGCCAGACCACGGTCCCCGCCGCCACCTATGGTGACACCGTCACCGTCACCATCACCTACTGAGCCACAGGAGCGATCCGGCCATGAACAAGCGTCTCGCCAACATCCTCCTCCAGGCCGGAGCCTGCCTCGCCGCCGGCTTCGCCATCGCGGCGGTGCCGGCGCCCGCGCTGGCCGGATCGCTGCAGATCGACCCGATCCGGCTCGAGATCAACGCCGGCCGGCGCACGGCGACTTTGCGCGTGCGCAACCAGGAGCAGTCGCCGGTCGCGATCCGCGCTTATGCCCTGACCTGGACGCAGGTCGACGGCGAAGACCGCTACGAGGAGACCTCGGCGGTGATCGTCTCGCCGCCGATCTTCACCATTCCCGGCGGCGCCACCCAGCTGATCCGCGTCGGCCTGCGCAATCCTTCCGGCGATGCGCGCGCCTACCGGCTGATGGTCGAGGAAGTCCCGCAGGCTTCGCCCGGCGGCGGCGTCCAGGTCGCGCTGCGGCTCAACCTGCCTTTGTTCGTATCGATGCCGCAGGCCGAGGCTTCCGTGCTGAGCTGGGCCGCCTCGCGCGGCAGCGACGGCCGCTGGACCGTCGAAGCCGCCAATCGCGGCCGCAGCTACGTCCGCGTCGAGTCCGAAGCGGCCGAAGCCGCCACCGGCGTCGACTTCGCGCCCGGCACCAATCTCGGCGTCGTGCTTCCCGGAAGCAGCCGGCGCTGGGTCGTCGGCGCGGAGCCGGCCGTCCTCGACCGCGCGCGCTTCACCTCCATCCAGAGGACCGCCGCCCGTGCAGACGCGCAGCTCACGCTCCGGCGCGACTAGACCCGCCCTCCTCGCGCTCCTGCTCGCGGCCTCGGCTCCGGCTCTGGCGGCCGAGGGCGCGACCGCTTCGCCGCTCGAGCCCACCTTGCTCGAAGTGTCCGTGAACGGCCAGCCGATGGAGGAACCCCTGCTCCTCCAGCGCGACGCGGCGGGCGGCCTCTATGCGAGCGAAGCACAGCTGCGCCACTGGCGGATCAACCTTCCCGCCGCGGCGCCGGTGACCGTCGATGGCGAGGCCTGGTACCGGATCGACAACCAGCCGGCGATCGCCGCCGCCTTCTCGGCCGCCGAGCAGACGCTCGCGATCGATGCCCGCCCCGAGCTGTTCGAACGGCAGAGCGCGAGCCTCGCCGCCGACCAGTCCTTCGAGATGACGCCGTCCGGCAACGGCGGCTTCCTCAACTACGATCTCTTCGCGGAGCATTCCGGCGGGTCGACCAGTGCCAGCGGTGTGATCGAGGCAGGCGCCTTCACCCGCTTCGGCACCGGCTCGGCCGGCTTCACCGTCCGCCTCGGCGACGGCGGCATGCGCCTGCGCCGGCTCGACACGAGCTGGACGATCGACCGCCCCGGGAGCCTCACCTCGCTGCGGCTCGGCGACGCCGTCACCACCGGCGGCGTCGGCGTCGCGCCGTTCCGCTTCGGCGGCATCCAATATGCGCGAAACTTCGCGACCCGGCCCGGCTTCCTCACCATGCCGCTGCCGGTGCTCGAAGGCACCGCCGCGGTCCCTTCCGTCGTCGACGTCTACGTCAACAACGCGCTGCAGGGCAGCCGCGAGGTGACGCCGGGGCCGTTCGAGCTCACCAACGTCCCGGTCCAGTCGGGCGGCGGCTCGGTGCAGCTCGTCATGCGCGACCTCCTCGGGCGCCAGATCGTGACCGAGCAGAGCTATTACGCCTCGAACGCGCTGCTCCGCCCGGGCCTGCACGATTTCTCCTACGAGCTCGGCTTCGCCCGATCGGGCTACGGCTCGCGCAGCGGGGGCTACGGGGCGCCGATCGCCGCGACCAGCCACCGCTACGGCCTCAGCGACGCGGTGACGATCGAAGGCCATGCGCAGGCCAGCCGCGCCGTCCAGGCGGCGGGCGCGGGCGTCAATCTCTCGCTGTTCGACCTCGGCATCGTCGGCGGATCGGCCACTGTCAGCCGCTCCGGCCGCGGCACCGGCGCGCTCCTCGCCGGCTCGCTGGAGCGGCGCGGCAGCGGCCTGTCGCTCGGCCTGCGGGGCGAATATGCGAGCGCCGACTACGCCTTCATCGGCATGGGCGAGGAGAACCGGCCCGCACGGCTCAGCGGCCAGGCCTTCGCCGACATGTCGCTGCTCGGCGGCTCGCTCGGCGTCAATCTCATCCACCGCGACCGCCGCGACGGAGACGCGGACGAAAGCCTCGCCGGCCTCTTCGCCAACGTCCCGCTGATCGACGGCATGACCGCCCAGCTCTTCGCCCGCCGCGCCGTCTCCGGCCAGGCGCAGACCGTGCTCGGCGCCCACTTCGCCTTCTCGCTCGGCGGCCGGCGCAGCGCTTCGGCCTCGGTCGAGCACCGCGCCGGCGGCCTCTCGCACAATTTCTCCTACCAGGAGAACGCGCCTGCCGGGATCGGCGGCGGCTACCGTGCATCGGCGAGCATCGCCGGCGGCCGGCGCACGCTGGAGAGCGTCTACACCTGGAACGCCGCCCCCGCCTCCTTCTCGGCCCATCTCAGCCGCGCCGGGAGCAGCACCGGCGCGCGCGTCTCGGCGCGCGGCTCCTTCGGCCTGGTCGGCGGCGAGGGCTTTGCCGCGCGGACGCTCGGCGCGAGCTTCGCGCGCGTCCAGGTCGGCCGCCACGCCGGTGTGCGCGTCTATGCCGACAACCAGCTGATCGGCACCACCGCCGCCGACGGATCGATCATGGTCCCGTCACTGCGCGCCTTCGACCGCAACGTCATCCGGATCGAGGAAGCCGACCTTCCGCTCGACGTGCAGATCGGCGCGACCGAGGTCGCGGTGCGCCCGTTCGCACGCGCCGGCGCGGTCGTCCGCTTCGCGCTGCGGCGCGAGCGCGGCGTCCTCCTCCAGGTCCGCCTCGACGACGGCAGCGCGCTTCCCGCGGGCGCGCTGGTCCGCGTCGCCGGCGCTCCCGAGATGCACGTCGCCGCGTCGGGCGGCGAAGTCTACATGCCCTCGCTCGACGGGACCGCCGCGCTCGAGGCGAGCTGGGGCGACCGCCGCTGCACCTTTCAGGTGACCGTCCCCGAAGGCGACGACCCGCAGCCGCGCGTCGCCGGCCTCGTCTGCCGGACCGCCGCGACCTACGCCGCGCGCTGACCCGTCAGTCCGCCGCTTTTCCTCCCGCGCCCTGGCCGCGCGCCGCGCCGCGGTTGGCGGACGGCGAGGGCCCGCGCGGCTCGGCGTTCTGCCGCGTCGGCAGGTCCGGCGAGAAGGGGCAGCCGCGCTTCTCGGCCGACGCATCGTAGACCTTGAGCCGCATCCGGTTGATGCCGCCGAGCGGGCGATGGTCCTCGAGCCCGTGCCAGGGCGTGTAGAACAGGGTCTCGCAAAACTCCGTCCGCTCGGGCGCGGAGATGTCCTGCGGCGTCGGGATGGTGATCCGCGCGACCGTGACGAACGGATATGTCGCCTCGTCCCAGAGCGTGCACATGTCCTCGATATCCGTGTCGCGGGTGGCCGCGAGGCTGTCGGCGCTTCGCACCTGCACCTGGAAGTCGAAGCAGATCTCCTTGCCGCCGGCCTGCGCCATCCGCTCGCGCATCGCGGCGCGCAGATAGTCCGCCTGGCTGATCGCCTCGCCGAGCTCGCCGGTCTTGGGATTGACCGGGGTGCAGGAGAATTTCATCACCTTGCCGTCGCCGAACAGGAAGGGCGCGGCGCTGAAATAGCGGTTGTCGAGAGGGCTGAGCGGCGGCGCCTGCCACGCCGGCGGGAACATCAGGCTCTTGATCCGCCCGATGATGCCTGCGGACTTGATCGCCCGCGCCTTCACCGCCGGATCCGGGCTCTGCACCCGCGCGAAGAAGGGCCGCGCATCCTCGTTGTTGTCGACGAGGAGCTGGCTGACGATCTCGTAATCCTCGACGTTGGCGAAGGCGAAGATCGGCTGGTTGATCATCAAAAAGTCCTGCGTCCGCTCCCGGTCGCCCGGCACCAGCCGGTTGCCGCCGACGCCGTAGAGCTTGATCGCCATGCCGCGGCTGCCGTGGGCCGGCCCGCTGCCGCCGCCCTGGCGCGGCTCGACCGGCGAATCGGGCGTGATCAAAGGCGCCGCGTTGGAATAGCGGATGACGGCGCGGAACTGCTCGCCCGGCTTCCTGAAGACGCCGACCTGGTAGTCGGCCGGCAGGTCCGGATCGACGGTGAAGGTCGCCTCGACGCAGCCATGGTCCTTGGGATGGACTCCGCGCAGCACGCGCTTGCCGGCATAGCGGCGATCGAGCTGCTGGCCGGTGAGCACGGCGATATGGTCGATCCGGGCCTCCTCGCCCGGCGGCACGTTCTCGAGCTGCGGATGCGGACCTGATGCTGGATTCGGCATGCCAATCTCCCCCCGGTTGCTGCCGCCGCGGCCGGGCGGCAGATTGGCGATGGCGGGAGTGTCGCAGCTAAGGCCGCCCGGCACAACGCGAGACCGATCCGATCTGGCGCGAACCGGGCATTGCCATCGCCTCGACCGGGACTATCAGCGGCCGGCATGGTGGTGAAGCTGCTGGCGGTGATCGGGACGCGCCCGGAGGCGATCAAGATGGCGCCGCTCCTCGCCCTGCTCCGCGACGAGGCGACGGTGGAGCTGCGGCTCTGCCTCAGCGGCCAGCATTGCGGCCTGCTCGATCCGGCGCTGCGCCTGTTCGGGCTCGAGGCGGACCTCGACCTCGCTCTGATGGCGCCCGGCCAGGGCCTGAACGGCCTCGCCGGCAAGGCGCTGCAGCGGCTCGACTCGGTCCTCGCCGACGAAGCGCCGGACCGGGTGCTCGTCCACGGCGACACCACGACCGCGCTCGCCGCCGCCCTCGCCGCCTTCCACCGCTCGATCCCCGTCGCCCATGTCGAGGCCGGGCTGCGCACCGGCGACCTCGCCCGCCCCTTTCCCGAGGAGATGAACCGCCGCGCCATCGACCTCGTCGCCGATCTGCTGTTCGCTCCGACCCAGCGCGCCCGCCGCAACCTCGAGACGGAGCGCGCGGCAGGCCGCATCGTCGTCACCGGCAACACCGGCGTCGATGCGGTGGAGGCGATCCTCGGCCGGCTGGGCGCGGACGACGCGCTGCGCGGGGAGGCCGACGCGGCGCTCCCCGCTCCGGCGCCCGGCAAGCGCCTGCTCCTCGTCACCGGCCATCGCCGCGAGAGCTTCGGCGAAGGCCTGCGCAGCGTCTGCGCCGCTTTGCGCGCGCTCGGCGGGCGCGGCGACCTCGATATCGTCTATCCGGTCCACCTCAACCCGGAGGTGAAGGCTCCGGTCGAGGAGGCGCTCGGCGGCTGCGACAACGTCCGCCTCCTGCCGCCGCTCGATTTCCTGCCGATGGTCCGCCTGATGCAGCGCGCCGACCTCATCCTCACCGACAGCGGCGGCATCCAGGAAGAAGCCCCGTCGCTCGGCAAGCGGGTCCTCGTCACCCGCGACGTCACGGAACGCCCGGAGGGCGTCGCCTGCGGAAAGGCACTGCTGGTCGGCACCGATGCCGAGCGCATCGTCGCCGCCGTCTCCGAGCTGCTCGACGACGAAGCGGCAGCCGGGCGCTTCCGCGGCGGCGGCAATCCCTATGGCGACGGCCGCGCCAGCCGCCGGATCGGCGACGCGCTGCTCGGCCGCCCGTTCGAGGAGTTCGAAGAGCCATGAGCGCCGCCGACATCCTCGTCGTCGGCGGCGGCGTCGCCGGCCTCTCCGCCGCCGCGGCGCTGGCGCGGCACGGCAAGGTGGTGGTGCTCGAAGCCGAAGACGCGCTCGGCGTGCATTCGAGCGGGCGCAGCGCGACCTTCAGCCATTACGGCATCGGCACCGATCCGGTGCGCGCCCTCACCCGCTGGAGCCGGCCGCTGTTCGGCGAAGGCATCGCGCGTCCCGCCCCGGCGCTCTTCTTCGCGACCGAGGAGATGATGTCGACGCTCATTGCGCTGGAGGCGGACATGGCGCGCTTCACCGACAGCCTCGAGCGCCTCGGCGAAGCGGAGATGCAGGCGCTGTTCCCGCCGCTCCGCACCGGCCCCGGCGCGGCGATCGCCGGCTCCTACTATCCGGACGGGCTGCGCCTCGATTCCGATGCGCTGCTGCAGGGCTATGCGCGCACCGTCCGCGCCGCCGGCGGCCTCGTCCTCACCGGCCGGCGCATCGCCGCCGTGGAGCGCGGCTGGACGGTCGCGACCGACTCCGGCGACCGCTGGACCGCGCCGCTGCTCGTCAACGCCGCCGGCGCCTGGGCCGACCGGATCGCCGGGATGGCCGGCGTGCGCCCGCTCGGCCTCAGGCCGCTCCGCCGCACCATCGTCGTCGTCGATCCGCCGGGCGGCGCCGACGTCCGCGCCTGGCCCTTCGTCAAGTCGGCCGTCGACGACTTCTACATCCTCCCCGAAAGCGGCCGCCTCGCCGCCTCGCCGGTGGACGAGGTCGAATGCGAGCCCTGCGACGCCCGGCCGGACGATTACGACGTGGCGCTCGCCGCCTGGAAGGTCGAGCAATATACCACCCTACCCGTCGCCCGCATCGCCCACCGCTGGGCCGGCCTTCGCACCTTCGCCGCCGACCGTGTCCCCGCCGCCGGCTTCGCCCCCGACGCGCCGGGCTTCTTCTGGCTCGCGGGCCAGGGCGGCTACGGCCTCCAGACCGCCCCCGCCATGGCCGCCGTGACGGAGGCGCTCGTCACCGGCGCCGCCTGGCCGGCCGGCCTCGAAGAGCTCGGCGCGGGGCCGGCCGAGGTGGGCGTCGACCGTCTTTTCGCGGCCTGAGCGACGGCCGCGGCAACCCCTTCCCTATTTTCGACGTTCGGCGCATGGATGTAAGGATGATGCGTATGTTCCGGACTGCCGCGACCGAGCCTTTTGGAGGCGCGCCGGATCCGGCCCTGCCCGCTGGCGGGGAGGCGCCGCCGCC
Source organism: Allosphingosinicella sp. (assembly GCA_036399955.1). GTDB lineage: Bacteria > Pseudomonadota > Alphaproteobacteria > Sphingomonadales > Sphingomonadaceae > Allosphingosinicella. The sequence goes on from DASWMB010000260.1 coordinate 8,002, forward strand.
CACGCCGCCGAAGCGCGGCCTCTGGAAGACGGTGAAGCGCCTGCTCCTCATCTTCCTCATCCTCCTCGTCCTCATCATCGCCTGGCTGGCGGTCACCGCCCCGCTGTCGAAGTCGCTCGAGCCGATCAACGCGCCGAGCCTCACCATCCTCTCGGCCGAGGGCGAGCCGATCGCCCGGCGCGGCGCGGTCATCGACGAGCCGGTCGACGTGGCGCGGCTCCCCGACCATGTCTGGCAGCCCTTCGTCGCGGTCGAGGACCGCAACTTCTACAGCCATTTCGGGATCAGCCTGCGCGGCACGGTCCGCGCGCTGATGCGCAACGTCAGCGCCGGAGGCGTGAAGCAGGGCGGCAGCACCATCACCCAGCAGCTCGCCCGGACGAGCTTCCTCAGCCAGCAACGGACCTTCGGCCGCAAGGCGCAGGAGGCGCTGATCGCCTTCTGGCTCGAAGCCTGGCTGTCCAAGGACGAGATCCTCAGCCGCTATCTGTCCAACGTCTATTTCGGCGACAACGTCTACGGCCTGCGCGCCGCCGCCCGCCACTATTTCAGCAAGGAGCCGGAGGAGCTGACGCTGGCCGAGGCGGCGATGATGGCCGCCGTCGTCAACGCCCCCTCCCGCCTCGCGCCGACCCGCAACCTCGAAGCCGCCCGCCGCCGCGCCCGCCTGGTGATGCGCGAGATGGTCGAATCGAACATGCTGAGCGAAGGCGAGTTCGACACCACCCGCCCGGCCCGCCTCAACGTCCAGCGCCGCGAGCGCGTCCCCACCGGGACCTATTTCGCCGACTGGGTGATCGCCCAGGCCGAGCAGATGACCGAGGACGGCGAATATGGCGAGCGGACGCTGAGGACGACGCTCGAGGGCGATCTCCAGCGCATCGCCGTCCAGACCGTCCGCCGCGCCGGCCTCGGCCGCAGCCAGGTCGCGCTGGTCGCGATGCGGCCGGACGGGCGGATCGTCGCCATGGTCGGCGGCAAGAACTATGCGCAAAGCCCGTTCAACCGCGCGACCCAGGCGCGGCGCCAGCCCGGCTCCGCCTTCAAGCTGTTCGTCTATCTCGCCGCCTTCCGCGCGGGAATGACGCCGGACACGCCGATCATGGACGCGCCGGTGGTGATGGGCCGCTGGCGCCCGCAAAATTACGACCAGCGCTATCGCGGCCGGATCAACATCCGCGAGGCGGTCGCTTTTTCGAGCAACTCGGCCGCGATCCAGGTCGCCGAGCGGGTCGGCCGCCACAACGTCATCCGCGCGGCGCGCGATCTCGGCATCACCACCCCGCTCCGCCCGGAGCCGACCCTGCCGCTCGGCACCTCGGACGTGAGCCTCCTTGAAATGACCTCGGCTTATGCCGCCGTCGCCGCCGGCCATTATCCCGTCCGCCCGCACGGCATCGCCCGCGATACCGGCTGGTTCGCGAGCTGGTGGGGCGACGGCCAGGCGGTGAGCCGCGACCCCGCCTTCCCGATGCTGCGCGACGTCTTCTACGCCGTCACCCAGCGCGGCACCGGCA
>DASWMB010000261.1:0-18523 GCA_036399955.1 Allosphingosinicella sp.
CCCCCTCCACCGCACTTCGTGCGGTCCCCCTCCCCGTGCCGGGGAGGATCTAAGCAGCGGCCACGGGATAATCCGTATAGCCCTCGTCCCCCTGGCTGTACCACGTCCGCCGGTCGTCCGGGTTGAGCTCGAGCTTGTCGGCGAGGCGTCGGGGCAAATCGGGATTGGCGAGGAAGGTGCGGCCGAACGTGATCGCGTCGCAGCGCTCCTCGGCCAGCGCCGCCTCGGCAGTGCCGAGGACATAGTCCGAGTTCAGCACCAGCGGCCCGGTGAACACCTTGCGGATCGCCGGCGCGACCGGCGGCACGTCGGGCGTCCCGAACGTCCCCTCCGGCCCCGGCTCGCGCAGCTCGAGGAAGGCGATGCCGATCTCCTGCAGCGCGGCCGCGGCGGCGGTGAACAAAGCCTCGGGGTCGCTGTCCTGGCAGCCCTGCGTCTCGCTGTTGGGCGAGAGGCGCACGGCGGTGCGCTCCGGCCCGACCGTATCGGCGATCGCCTGCGTCGCCTCGCGCAGCAGCCGGATCCGGTTCTCGATCGGCCCGCCATAATCGTCGTCGCGGAGATTCGTGCCGTCGCGGAGGAATTGATCGATCAGATAGCCGTTGGCGGCGTGGAGCTGCACCCCATCGAAGCCCGCCGCCATCGCGAGGCCGGCAGCGCGGCTGTAGTCGGAGAGCAGCCCCGGGATCTCATCCTGCCGGAGCGGTCGCGCCTCGGCATAAGGCTGGCGGCCATCATAGGTATGCGCCTTGTGCGGCGCGGTCGTCGGCGAGGACGAGACCGGCGCCTCGCCGCCGAGGAAGCTCGGATGGACGACGCGGCCCATATGCCAGAGCTGGCAGAAGATGCGCCCTCCCGCCTCGTGCACCGCCTCGACGACCCGCTGCCAGGCCTGCATCTGCCCGATCGTCCAGATGCCGGGCGCGAACGGCCAGCCGAGGCCCTGCTGCGAGATGCCGGTCGCCTCGGTGATGATCAGCCCCGCGCCGGCCCGCTGGCTGTAATAAGTGGCCATGATCTCCGTCGGCACATGGTCGCGCGTGGCGCGGCCGCGCGTGAGCGGTGCCATGAACACGCGATTGGGGCACAGGACGGCGCCGACGGCGATCGGCTCGAAGAGAGTGGGCATCGGGGCTCCTTGACGGGCGGGCGGCGCGAGGCCTAGCGGCCCCCGCAGCCCAATGCACCAGCCTCCATCACGATCCGAAGCCACGGCGATCGGCGGCAGCGGCCGCTTCGCCTTCACGGCCGTGGTCATCGCCAACCTCTTCCTCGCCGTTGGCCCCTGGATGGTGCGGGTGGCCGACGTCGGCCCCGTCGCCTCCGGCTTCTGGCGGATGGCGCTCGCCGTCCCGTTCCTCGCCGCCCTCGCCTGGTGGAGCGGCGGACGGGGCGTTCGGCGCGCCGGCTGGCCGATGCTCGCCGCGGTGGCGCTCGGCGGCCTGCTGTTCGCGGCCGACCTCGCCGCCTGGCACGAGGGGATCGTCCGCACCAAGATCGCCAACGCGACCCTGTTCGGCAACATGTCGAGCTTCCTGTTCGCCGCCTACGGCTTCGTCCTCGCCCGCCGCCTGCCGCCGCCGCTCCAGGCGGGCGCGCTGACGCTGGCCGCGCTCGGCGCCGCCCTTCTCCTCGGCGGCAGCTACGAGCTCAGCCCGCGCAACTTCGCCGGCGACCTGCTCGCGATCCTCGCCGCGCTCTTCTACGGTCTCTATCTGATGGTCGTGGACCAGGCGCGGCGGACGATGGCGCCGATGCCGGTGCTCGCCATCGCCTCGGCCGCGGGCGCGCTGCCGCTGCTCGCCGGCGCGCTCCTCCTCGGCCAGCAGGTGATGCCCGAGGCCTGGACGCCCCTCTTCCTGCTCGCGCTCGGCAGCCAGGTGATCGGCCAGGGCCTTCTCGTCTATGCGATCGGCCATCTCTCGCCGGTCGTCGTCGGCGTCGGCCTCCTCACCCAGCCGGTGGCCGCCGCCGCGCTCGGCTGGCTCGTCTATCGGGAGGCGTTCACGCTCACCGACGCGCTCGGCGCGGCATTGGTCTGCGCGGCGATGGTGCTGATCCGGCTTCCGTCCGGCCGACTTGCATCCGAAGCCGGCGAGGATCATTAGCGGGCGATGATCGCGCCCCAGGAGATGACGCTCGACGAACTCAGGATCGCGCTGGCGCCGCTGATCCCGCCCCACGCCGCCTTCGACGGCTGGAGCGACGAGGCACTCGCCATGGCCGCGCGCGAGCTCGGCGTCCCCGCCCCGCGCGCGCGCCTCGCCTTTCCCGGCGGCGCGATGCAGATGATCGACGCCTGGTTCGATTCGATCGACGTCGCGATGCTCAATGCCTTTCCGCCGGAGCGGATCGCGGCCATGAAGATCCGCGAGCGCATCCGCGAGCTGGTCCTTTTCCGCTTCACCACGATGCTGCCGCACCGCGAGGCGCTGCGCCGCGCCTTCGCCATCCTCGCGCAGCCGCAGAACGTGCCGGCGGCGGCGAAGCTCGCCTGGCGCGCGGCCGACCGGATGTGGCGCGTCGCCGGCGACAAGGCGACCGACTTCAACCATTATTCCAAGCGCGCCATCCTGACCGGCGTCTACGGCTCCACGTCGCTCGTCTTCATCGACGACAATAGCGACGACCTCGCCGACACCCGTGCCTTCCTCAACCGCCGCATCGACGACGTGATGAGCTTCGAGAAGGTGAAGGCGAGCTGGCGCGGCGGCCGCGAGCGCCTGCCGAGCCTCAGCCGCTTCCTCGGGCGGCTGCGCTACCCGGCGGTGTGAGCGCTTGCCGGACCTGCGCCCCCGCAGCTAGCACGGCGCGGTGACCGACGAATTCCTCAGCACTACCATCATGGCGCTGGCGCTCACCTTGTTCGTCATCGACAAGATCCGGCCCGACGCGGTCGCGCTCCTCATCCTGATCCTCGCCTGGGCGAGCGGGCTGCTCAGCCTCGACGAGGCGCTGGCCGGCTTCGGCAGCCAGGCGGTGGTGATCGTCGCCGCGGTGCTGGTCGTCGGGCGGGCGGTCGAGTTCACCGGCGCCGCCCAGGCGATGACGCGGATGTTCGTCCCCAAGGTGCGCTTCGCCGCCGTCCGCGTGGGCGGCGTGCTGCTGATGGGCGCGGCGCTCTCGGCCTGGATGAACAATATCGCCGCGCTCGCCATCACCATGCCGATCGCGCTCACCGTCGCGCGCGAGCACAAGCTGCCGCCGGGCGCGGTGCTGTTGCCGCTCTCCTTCGCGACCATCCTCGGCGGCATGACGACCCTGATCGGCACGCCCGCCAATCTGATCGTCTCCTCGGTGCGGGAGGACCGCGTCGGCGAGCCGTTCGGCATGTTCGACATGACGCCGGTCGGCGCGGCGGTGACCGGCGCCGGGCTCCTCTACCTCCTCCTCATCGGCTGGCGCCTCGCGCCGCAGCGCGCCGGCGCCGCCGAGGAGGAGCCGTCGCAGCGCGTCCACGTCTTCGAGCTCTCGCTGCCGATGGGGGCCGCGCAGGGGCGGACGCGGCTGCCGGCGATCCGCCGCACGCTGCGCGAAGCGGGCGCGGTGCTGCTCGCGGTGCTGAGGGGCGGCGAACGGGCGCGGATCGAGGGCGACGCCATGCTCTACCATGACGACCTCCTTCTCGTGATGAGCCGCGACAAGCCCTGGGAAGTGGCGGCGCGCACGAAGCTCTTCTCCGACGTGTCGGACGATCCGCCGGGCACCGTCACCGCGCACGTTTCGGTGATCCACGGCTCCTCGCTGATCGGCGAGGATTATGGCGCGATCACCGCCCGGACGGACGGCGAGGTCGAGTTCATCGCCGCCGGTCCGCGGGCGGCGCGGGTCAAGCGTCCGCTCGCGACCAATCTGATCGAAGCGGGCGACCAGCTCTTCCTGCGCGGCACGCCCGATGCGCTGGCAAAGCTTATCCGGCACACGCGCCTGCTGGAGATCGGGCGCCAGAAGGCGCCGGTCCGCGCCGGCAGGGCGGCGGCTTTGGTGGTCGGCATCTACAGCGCGGCGGTGCTGCTCTCGACCTTGTTCGGGCTTCCGACCACCGCCACCTTCATCGCCGCGGCGCTCGCCATCTGCCTCCTTCGCCTGCTCCCGGCGGACGAGGCCTATCGCGCCGTCGACCTGCCGGTGATCGTCCTCATCGCGGCGATGATCCCGGTCGGCCGCGCCTTCGAGGAATCGGGCGGCAGCGACCGCATCGCCGACTTCATGCAATGGTCGCTGACCGGCATGCCCTTGTTCGTCATGCTGGCGGCGATCTGCGGCGTCACCATGCTGCTCTCGATCTTCCTCAACAACGTCGCCACCGCCCTCATCATGGCGCAGGTCGGCGCCGAGGCGGCGCTGCGGCTCGGCATCAGCCCGGACGCGGCTTTGCTCGCGGTGCTGATCGGTTCGTCCTGCGATTTCCTGACGCCGATCGGGCACCAGAACAACATGCTGGTGATGCGCCCCGGAAACTATCGCTTCCGCGACTATCCTAGGGTCGGCGCGCCGCTCTCGGTGATCGCCGTCCTCCTCACCGCCTACGTACTCAGCCGCACCTACGGCTGAGGCGGCTCAGTCGGCGGTCGTCGGGTCGATCGTGGCGCGGACCTGGGCGATGCTGTTGGCGGGGAAGCCCGCTGTCTCCGCATGCTCGCGGATCAGCGCCTCGCTCGGGGCGCGGTAGACGCAGTAGATCTTGTCGTCGGTGACGTAGCTGTGGACCCACTGGATCTCCGGCCCGAGCTGGCGCAGCACGCTGCACGAGCCCTGCGAGGCGCCCTTCAGCTCGTCGGCGCCGAGCGCGCCGACGCCGGGCATCTCCCTTTCGATGACGAACTGGGGCATCGACCGCTCTCCTTCTCGTTTCGGAAGCGTCTTCACTGCTCCGGCGCGGGGCCGGAGTCGAGTCAGCAGCAGCGGCCGATGCGGTCGGCGCCCCCGCCGAACCGCCGGTCCGTCCGCTCGCGGTGGAATTGCTCGCGGCTCATCGCCGGCTCGCCCGGATGGACCGCGCGGCGATGGGCGAGATAGGTGTCGTAGTCAGGCAGGCCGACCATCAGCCGCGCCGTCTCGCGCGCCCGCTTCAGCGCCTCACGCAGCCGCATCGGCGGTCTCCAGCGCCGTCGGCGTCTCGGAGCGGCGGGCGGCGGCGATCGTCTTCAGCCCGTAGAAGACCATCGCCAGCACGACCGCGATGAAGAGGGCGCACAGCGTCGCATTGACATAGTCGTTGAAGATCACCTGCCGCATCTGCCCGACGCCTTTCGCCGGAGCGAGCAGCTCGCCGCGGCCGAGCGCCGCCGAATAGCGTTCGGCATGGGCGAGGAAGCCGATGCGGGGATCGGCATGGAAGATCTTCTGCCAGCCCGCCGTAAGCGTGCAGACGAGCAGCCACGTCACCGGCACGAGCGTCACCCAGGCGAAGCGCTCGCGCTTCATCTTGAACAGGACGACGGTGCAGACGGTGAGCGCGATCGCGGCGAGCATCTGGTTGGCGATGCCGAACAACGGCCAGAGCGTGTTGATGCCGCCGAGCGGATCGGTGACGCCCTGGTAGAGGAACCAGCCCCAGCCGCCGACCGCGAGCGCGGTGGCGACGAGGTTCCCGGCCCAGCTCCTGGTGTCCTTCAACGGCTTCACGAAGGTGCCGACGAGATCCTGGATCATGAACCGGGCGACGCGGGTGCCGGCGTCGACCGTCGTCAGGATGAACAGAGCCTCGAACAGGATCGCGAAATGGTACCAGAAGGCCATCATGCCGGCGCCGCCGACCACGCTGGAGAGGATCTGCGCCATGCCGACGGCGAGGGTCGGGGCGCCGCCGGTCCGTGAGAGGATCGTCGTCTCGCCGACCGCCCTTGCCACCTCGTCGAGCGCGGCGGGCGTCACGGTGAAGCCCCAGGCGGAGACGGCGACGGCCGCTTCGTTCGAGGTCGCGCCGATCAATGCGGCGGGGCTGTTCAGCGCGAAATAGACGGCCGGGTCGAGGACGCTCGCCGCGACCATCGCCATGATCGCGACGAAGCTCTCCATCAGCATCGCGCCATAGCCGATGAAGGGGAGATGCGCCTCGCTCTCGATCATCTTCGGCGTCGTCCCCGAGGCGACCAGGGCATGGAATCCGGAGACGGCGCCGCAGGCGATGGTGATGAAGAGGAACGGGAACAGCGTACCGGCGAAGACCGGGCCCGTGCCGTCGACGAAGCGGGTGACCGCCGGCATCTGCAGCTCCGGCCGGACGATCAATATGCCGATGGCGAGGCCGACGATGGTCCCGATCTTGAGGAAGGTCGAAAGATAGTCGCGCGGCGCGAGCAGCAGCCAGACCGGCAGCACCGAGGCGATAAAGCCGTAGCCGATCAGCATCAGCGCCAGCGCCTCGCCGGAAAAGGTGAAGGCCGGTCCCCAGTCCGCGCTCGAGGCGACCTGCTCGCCGAGGAGGATCGCGCCGATCAGGCCGACGAAGCCGATCAACGACACCTCGCCGACGCGGCCGGGGCGGAAATAGCGGCCGTAGAGGCCCATGACGATCGCGACCGGCATCGTCGCGAAGACGGTGAACGTCCCCCAGGGGCTGTCGGCGAGCGCCTTGACGATGATGAGCGCAAGGACGGCGAGGAGGATGATCATGATCGCAAGGATGCCGACCATGGCGATCACGCCGGGTATGTGGCCCATCTCGGCGCGGATGATCTCGCCGAGCGAGCGGCCGTCGCGCCGGGTCGAGATGAACAGCACGATGAGGTCCTGGACGGCGCCGGCGAAGACCACGCCGACCAGAATCCAGAGCGTGCCGGGGAGATAGCCCATCTGCGCGGCGAGCACGGGCCCGACCAGCGGCCCGGCGCCCGCGATCGCCGCGAAATGGTGGCCGAAGAGCACGGTGCGGTTGGTGGGGACGTAATCGAGGCCGTCGTTCCGCCGCACCGCCGGCGTCGGCCGGGACGCGTCGATCTCGAGCACCCGTCGGGCGATGAACAGGCCGTAGAAGCGATAGGCGGTGAGGTAGACGCAGAGCGATGCGACGACGAGCCAGAGCGCATTGATCGTCTCGCCCCGGCTCAAGGCGATCACGCCGAGCGCGACCGCGCCGACGAGCGCGACCAGCATCCAGGGAATCCACCGCAGGGGCGATGCAGCGGCGGTTGCAGCCATGAACGTCCCTCTCCTCTGCTCTGGCACGCCCTTGTCCGATTTCGGCGCGGGGAGAGCAAGCCCTGCGCTCCGGCCGAGCGGACGCGGTTCCTCCAGAATGCGCAAGATCGAACAATGAGATTCGCAAGCCGGATCATCGTCCACGGGCTGCTACAAGTGTAGCAGTGCCGGGACAGGGGACGTCATTCCATCGGGGAGAATAGTCATGAAAGCCATGTTGATAGCCGCGGCGGCGGCCGCCGCGATGCTCGCGACGCCCGCCGCGGCGAGCGCAGAGGAGCGCGTGCGCCTCAGCGATCTCGAGCTCGGGCAGCAGAGCGACATCTCGCGGCTCGATCACCGCATCGACCGCGCCGCGCGCCGCCTCTGCGCCGCTTCGGAATCCGATCCGGCCGCCAACCGCGCCTGCCGCCAGGCGGCCGTCCGGCGCGTCGCGGGGCAGCGCCAGGCGCTGATCGCCCGCGCCTTCAATGGGCGGGCGCTCGGCATGACGGAGCTGGTGCTCAACTGATCGGAGGGGCGGCGGCCCCCGCGGCCGCCGCTCCCGCCGCGGCCGCGTTGCCCCATTGCGCTCTGGCGCCCGCTAGTCGTTAATGATAATCACTAGCAAATGAGCTTCCTCGTTCGCGCCGCGGCGGCGCTCCTCCTGTCTTTCAGCTTGTTCGCCACTGCGCCTGCCTCCGCCCGGCAGGCGGAGGTGCAGACGACGTGGCGCCTGCTCGACTATGTCGCGGTGGATTATCCGGAGGCGGTCCGCGGCGGGCGCATCGTCAACCAGGCCGAATATGCGGAGATGACGGAATTCTCCGCCTCGATCCGGGAGCGGATCGCCGGCCTGCCGAACCACGCCGCCAAGCCCGCCCTCGCCGCCCAGGCCGACGGGCTGGCGCAGGCGATCGCCGCCAAGGCGCCGCCGGAGCGGATCGCCGCGTCCGCGCGGCGGCTCGGGCGCGAGCTGCTCGCCGCCTTTCCGGTCCCGCTCGCGCCGCGGACCGCGCCGGACCTCGGCCGCGCCGGCGGGCTCTACCGCGACAATTGCGCGAGCTGCCACGGCGCGGCCGGCGCCGGCGACGGGCCGCTCGCCCGCGGCATGGAGCCGCCGCCGATCGCCTTCACCGATCGCGCCCGGGCGAGCGAGCGCAGCGTCTTCGCCCTCTACCAGGTGATCGAGCAGGGCCTCGAAGAGACGCCGATGCAGAGCTTCGCCCACTTGCCCGCAGAGGACCGCTGGGCGCTCGCCTTCTTCGTCGGCCAATATGCCTATCCGGCCGCGCTCGCCGCCGAGGGCGAGCGGCTCTGGCGCGCCGACGCCTCGGTCCGCGCGCTCCTCCCGAACCTCGAGGCGCTGGCGGCGATCACGCCGGCTGCGCTCGCCCGGCAGATCGGCCCCGAGCGCGCCGCCGCCGTCACCGCCTACCTGCGCGCCGATCCCGGCGCCGTCACCGCCTCCGCCGGCGGGCCGCTCGACATCGCCCGCGCGAAGCTTCGCGAGAGCCTGGACGCCTACCGCTCCGGCGACCGCGCGTCGGCGCGCGAACTGGCCTTGTCCGCCTATCTCGAAGGCTTCGAGCCCGTCGAGCCGATGCTCGCCACCCGCAACGGCGGCCTGCTGCGCCGCGTCGAGGAGGCGATGGGCGAGCTGCGCTCCGCGATCGGCTCCGGCCGTCCGCCCGCCGAGGTCGAGGCGCGAGTGGCCGCGCTCAACGCCTTGTTCGACGAGACGCAGACAGTGATCGCGCCCGGCGAGGCCAGCGCCCTGTCGAGCTTCCTCGGCGGCTTCGTCATCCTCGCCCGCGAGGGGCTGGAGGCGCTGCTGATCGTCATCGCCATGATCGTCTTCCTGCAGCGGGCGGACCGGCGGGAGGTCCTCCCCTTCGTCCACGGCGGCTGGATCGCGGCGCTCCTCGCCGGCGTCGCCACCTGGTGGGCGGCGACCCACATCATCACGATCAGCGGCGCCGGCCGGGAGATCACCGAGGGCTTCGGCTCGCTCTTCGCGGCGGTGGTGCTGATCTTCGTCGGCATCTGGATGCACGGCAAGGCGCAGGCCGACGAGTGGCAGCGCTACATTCGCGAGAAGCTCGGCAAGGCGTTGTCGCGCGGCTCGGCCTGGTTCCTGTTCCTGCTCGCCTTCGTCGCCGTCTATCGCGAGGTGTTCGAGACGATCCTGTTCTACGCCGCGCTGTCGTCGCAGGGGAACGGGCTCGCCCTCCTCGCCGGTGCCGCGGCGGCCGCCGTGATGCTCGCGCTCGTCGCCTGGGCGATGCTGAAATACAGCCGCCGCCTGCCGATCGCGCAATTCTTCAACTGGAGCGCGATCCTGATCGCCGTGCTCGCGGTCGTGCTGACCGGCAAGGGTGTGGCCGCGATCCAGGAGGCCGGGCTGATCGGCGTCACGCCCGTCCCGGCCGCGCCCTCGCTCCCGATCCTCGGCATCGCGCCGACGGCTGAAGCGCTCGGCGCGCAGGTCGCGGTCCTGCTGATCCTGATCCTCGGCTTCGGCCGCAACCGGCGGCGACCGGCCCTTCCGGCAGCCGCCTGAGCCCCTTGGATTCTGGGGCGAGGCGGCTAAGGTCGCCGCCAAGCACCATCGGGAGAAGAAGAGCATGGCGGGCGTCAACAAGGTCATTCTGGTCGGAAACCTCGGCGACGATCCCGAATCGCGTTCGATGAGCACGGGCGGCGAGGTGGTGAACCTGCGCGTCGCCACCTCCGAGAACTGGAAGGACCGCGACGGCAACCGCCAGGAGAGGACCGAGTGGCACCGCGTCGTCATCTTCAACGAGAATCTCGGCCGCGTCGCCAAGCAGTTCCTGCGCAAGGGCTCCAAGGTCTATCTGGAAGGGCAGCTCCAGACCCGCAAATGGACGGACAATTCGGGCCAGGACAAATATTCCACCGAGGTCGTGCTGCAGCGCTTCCGCGGCGAGCTCGTCCTCCTCGACAGCCGCGGCGGCGGCGGGGGCGGAGGCGGCGGAGGCGGCGACGATTACGGCGATTCGTTCGGCGGCGGCGGTGCCGCGACCGGTGGCTTCGGCAGCGCCGGCGGCGGCTCCCGGCCGCAGTCGCGGCCCGCCCCGGCGTTCGACAGCGACCTGGACGACGACGTCCCCTTCTAGCGCTCGAGCCTGTCCTTGAGCGCGGCGAAGGGGCTGGCCTCCATCCGCGCTTCCTCCTCGCTCTTGACGCCCGCCGCGCGGAGCGCCTCCTCCGCGGCGGGCGAGCGCGGCCAGGCTTCGACGCTCAGAGACAGCGTCTCGGCCACCGCCTCGCCGGCGTCGACCAGGGCGCCGTCGTAGAAGACCACGTCGAGCTCGCCTTGGCCGAGCTCGACCTCCTCCTCGGGGGTGGCCGAAGCGGGGTGCGGCCTGAACTCGATCTCGAACGGCTCCTCGACGCTCTCCTCGACCGGCTCGCCGGTGGCGACGCAGCTCTGGGCGAGCGAGGCGCGCAGCGTCCCCCGGGCGCTCACCGCCTCGCCGCGGCGGATCAGCGACAGCTCGGCCGAAAGCGCCGAGATCGCGACGAAGCCGAAGCGCATCGCCAGCGCCTCGCGCTCGCCCTCGTTCGCTTCGATCGAAACCGCGCGCGGCGATTCGCCGAGCGTATCGATGCGGACGGGGCGGCTGAACTCGGGCGGCGTCATCGGATCCTCCCGGCGAGAAGCTCGGCGTAGGGCACGGCGGCGAGGGCGCCGCGCAGCGCGGTCAGCCGCGCCGCGACCAGCGCCACTGCATCGGGCGAGGGCGCATCGCCGCGGAAGACGTTGCGCTCGACCGCGGCCGCGAAAGCCGCCGGCTCGCCGCCGGCGTCGCGATAGGCGCCGAGCCGGCCGCCGAGCGCGCCCATCATCTTCCCGACATGCTTGCCCACCACCTGGTCGCCGATGCCGAGCTGGCGGACCGTCCCGTCCATGTCTTCGATGAAGACCTCGGTCAGCAGCACTTCGGCCCGCCGCGCCGCGGGACCTTCGGCCTCCATCCTGAGGAGCACGAGCGCGAGCACCGAGGAGACGAGGTCGAACCGGCCATCGATCGTATCGGGCACGCCGCCGTCGCGGTACCAGAAGGGGTCGCGGCCCTCGGCGACGACGGCGCGGTAGAGCGGGGCGAGCGTCGCCCGCTCCTGGCGCTCGCCGAAGAGCTGCGCCCCGAAAATACGATTGAGGAAAGACATTTGCAGGGTCCCGCTGCTGGCGCCGGGCTTGCGCCGGTTGGCTTCTGTTCATATTGGGAAGGCTAGCCACGGGGGCAAGTGGCGCGCGCGCCCGCGCCTTTCAGGAGAGTTCGATCAGATGAGCCTGCGCTTCTCACCTCGCGTCCTTTTGGCCGCCGCGCTCGGCGCCTCGTTCCTGAGCGCCGGCTGCTCCTCGATCCGCGACCACCAGGGCTATGTCGGCGACCAGCAGCTGATCGCCGCCATCCAGCCGGGCGTCGACAATCGCGACTCGGTGGAGCGGACGCTCGGCCGGCCGTCGTTCGTGGGGCAGTTCGATCAGCGCGACTGGTATTATGTCGATCGGCAGACCCGCCAGCTCGCCTTCCAGCATCCGAGCCCCTCGGAGCAGACCGTGCTGCGCGTCCGCTTCGACGAGCAGGGCAATGTCGAGCGGGTCGAGCGCTCCGGCATGGAGCTGGTCGCCAACATCGACCCGTCGAACGAGGAGACGCCGACCCTCGGGCGCAACCGCAGCTTCTTCGAGGAGATTTTCGGCAATATCGGCTCCACGGCGCCGGGCCAGCGCGGGCAGACGCAGGACAATCCGCAATAAGCGGCTGACGGCGCCGCGCGCGTCTCGACTTGCCCCGTCTCGACTTCCCGGGCCGCGGGCGACTAGGCTCGACGCATGACTTCGCCGCTTTCGATCCTTCGCGAGACGTTCGGCTTTGCCGGCTTCCGCGGCGTGCAGGAGGACGTGATCTCCCGTGTCATGAACGGGAGGCACACCCTTGCCGTGATGCCGACCGGTGCGGGCAAGTCGCTCTGCTACCAGATCCCGGCGCTGGCGCGGGAAGGGACGGCTCTGGTCGTCTCGCCGCTGATCGCGCTGATGCACGACCAGATCCGTGCCGCCGACGCGTTCGGCTTCCGCGCCGCATCGCTCACCTCCGCCGACGACAACCGCGCCGAGACGATGCGCCGCCTCAGGGCCGGCGAGCTCGACCTCCTCTATGTCGCGCCGGAGCGGGCCACGGGCGAGGCCTTCCGCAGCCTCGTGCGCGAGACGAAGCTGGCGCTGGTCGCGATCGACGAGGCGCATTGCGTCAGCGAATGGGGGCACGACTTCCGGCCGGACTACCGGCTGCTGCGGCCGCTGCTCGACAGCGTCCCCGACGTGCCCCGCCTGGCCCTCACCGCCACCGCCGACCGGACGACACGCGACGACATCCTCCTGCAGCTCGGCATCCCGCAGGACGGGCTGATCGTGGCGGGCTTCGACCGGCCGAACATCCGCTACCATGTCCGGCCGCGCGACGGCGTGACGGCACAATTGAAGACGCTGCTCGCCGATCAGCCAGGACCGGGGATCGTCTACGTCCAGAGCCGCGACAAGGCGGAGAAGCTCGCCGAGCAGCTCGGCTCCGCCGGGCGCAAGGCGCTGCCCTATCATGCCGGGCTCGAGCCGCAGGTCCGCGCCCGCAACCAGGCGGCGTTCGTGCGCTCCGAAGAGATGGTGATGGTCGCAACGATCGCCTTCGGCATGGGCATCGACAAGCCGGACGTCCGCTTCGTCGCCCACGCCGGGCTGCCGAAATCGATCGAGGCCTATTATCAGGAAACCGGGCGCGCCGGCCGCGACGGCGAGCCGGCCGAGGCGTGGCTGTTCTGGGGCGCCGACGACTTCGCCCGCGCGCGGCGGCGGATCGAGACGGAAACGCCGGACGACCGCCGGGGCGGCGAGCGGCAGCGCCTCAACGCGCTCGCGGCCCTGGTCGAGGCGGGGACGTGCCGGCGGGCGATCCTGCTCCGCCATTTCGGCGAGACGCCGCCGGAGCGCTGCGGCAATTGCGACAACTGCCTCGCCCCGCCCGCAACGATCGACGCGACCGAGGCGGCGAGGAAGCTCCTTTCCGCCGCCTTCCGCACCGAGATGCGCTTCGGGCTCGGCCATCTGTGCGACGTGCTCGGCGGCAAGGAGAGCGACAAGGTGTTCGGCTTCAGCCATCACCGCCTCTCCGTGTTCGGGATCGCGAACGAGGAGGAGCTGGCGCTGATGAAGCCGGTCGCGCGCGCCCTGCTCGCCCGCGATGCCCTGCGCGCCGACGAATATGGCGGCCTTTCCTTTGGGCCCGGCGCGAAGCCGATCCTCAAGGGGGAGGAGAAGGTCGAGCTGGTGATCGCTCCGAAGCGCGAGCGCCGGCGGCGCCGCGAGCGCGACGGCGCCTGGGGCGAGGCGGACGATCCGCTGTTCGAGGCGCTCCGCGCCCGCCGGCGCGAGCTCGCCGCCGAAGCTTCGGTGCCGCCCTACGTCATCTTCCACGATTCGACGCTGCGCGAGATGGCTGCGGCGAAGCCGGCGAGCCTCAGGGCGATGTCGGAGGTTTCGGGCGTTGGCGCGGCGAAGCTCGAGCGCTACGGCGAGGCGTTCGTGGAGGTGATCAGGGCCCATGCGCCATCTTGATAACAAGACGCTCGTCGCCGGGCAGATCCTGCCCTCGCAGGTAAGCGAAATCGCCGCCGTGGGGGTGACGATGATCGTCAACAACCGTCCCGACGGCGAGGAGCCGGGGCAGCCCGCGGCGGCCGAGATCGAGGCAGCGGCGCGTGCCGCCGGCCTCGGCTATCGGCACATCCCGATCGCGTCCGGGTTCGCGACGGGAGACATACTCGCGATGATGGACGCGATGATCGAGGCCGGTGAGGGCAAGCTGCTCGCCTTCTGCAAATCCGGCACGCGCTCGACCTTCCTCTGGGCGCTGACGCGGCAGGAACAGGGCGTGCCGGTCGAGGAGATCGTCTCCTCCGCCGCCGGTGCGGGCTACGAGCTCAACCTCGCGCCGCGCCCGCCTAGTTGATGTCCTGACGGCGGAACAGCGCGAAGGCGGCTGCGACGAGCCCGGCGATCCAGGCGGCGAGGACCGCCAGCGACGTCGTCCAGCCGAGCGCCAGCACGGCGCCACTCGGGAACGGCATCGACAGCGCCTCGCCCTCGCCGATCCAGCTGGCGACATTGGCGAGATGGTAGCCCGGCAAAGCGTGCACCAGCGCCCACATGGCGCTCGGAAGATAGACGGCGAGCATCGGCGCGAAGCTGCCGATCAGCGACTCGACCCCGATCATGACGATCGAGACGATGAGCGCGCCGATCATCGAGCGGGTGAGGATCGCTGCAAGGCTGGCATAACCGATCGTGACCAGCACCGGCGCGATCGCGGCGAGCGCGCCGGCGCCGTGCGCGCGCGCGAGCCCGCCGAGGGTGATCCCCGCGGGCACAGGGTCGCCGCTCATCACGTCGTCGGTCCACACGCCGAGGGTGAACAGCATCGAGGCCGCCGTGAAGGCGATCGCGAACAGGATCAGGACGAGCGCATATTTCGCCGCGAGCAGGCTGCCGCGCGCGCGGTGCGGCACGATCAGCTTCCACGTGTTCCAGCCATATTCGCCGGCGAAGACGACGGCGACATAGGCGGCGATCAACATTCGCATGACCATCTCGCCGGGAAGGCCCCAAAAGGCCGCCGCGTCGTCGAGCCATTCGCCGAGCGACGGCGCCTTGTCGACGACGTCGCCGCCGTTCAGCAGCGTCATCGCCACGATGAGGCAGATCGTCCCGGCCATCACGATCGGGTAGATCCAGACCAGGCCCCACGTCGCCTTGTGGCGGCCGATCTTGGCGGCTTCCGCCCTCAGCGCGTCAAGCATCGCTCCCCTCCGTCCGAGTGATGGCGAGGAAGACCTCCTCGAGGTTCCTCTGCTCGGGCGTCAGGCGGAAGAGATCGGCGCCCGCGCCGACCAGCCGGCGGGCCACCTCGGGCGCCTCGGCGCGGGTGGCGCGGACGATCAGCGCCTCGCCGTCGCGCTCGACCGCCCAGCGTGTCGCGAGCGCGGCTTCGGCGGCCTCGAGCGGCACCGCCTCGATGCGGAGGCCGTCGTCCTGGCGCAGGAGATCGGCGATGGTCGCTTCGCGGACGATCTCGCCCTGGCTGATGATCGCGACGCGGTCGCAGACCTGCTGGACTTCGTGGAGCAGGTGGCTCGACAGGAACACGGTCTTGCCGTGGTCCACGGCGAGGCTGCGGATCAGGGCCCGCATCTCCTGGATGCCGGCGACGTCGAGGCCGTTCACCGGCTCGTCGAGGATGACGAGGTCCGGATCGTTGAGCAGCGCCGCGGCGACGCCGAGACGCTGGCGCATGCCCGTGGAATAGCCCTTCACCTTGCGGCCGGCGTCGCGGGAGAGGCCGACCTGATCGAGCAAGGCGTCGATCCGCGCGCCGTCATGCCCTTGCGTCTTCGCCAGGACCTCCAGGTTGCGGCGGCCGGAGAGGAAGGGATAGAAGTTCCCGCCGTCGACCAGCGATCCGACGCGGCGGAGCACCGCCACGTTGGCGCGCAGGTCCTCGCCGAACAGCCGCGCTTCGCCCGCCGTCGGCGCGATCAGGCCGATCAGCATCCGGATCGTCGTCGACTTGCCGGCGCCGTTGGGGCCGAGGAAACCGTAGACCTCGCCGGCCATCACGGAGAGGGAGACGCCGCGCACTGCCTGGACGGCGCCCCGCCGCCGGCGGCCATAGGTCTTGCCGAGGTCCGCCAGCTCGATCACCGGCACGTCATGGGCTTCGCTCATGGTGTATTGCAGTAGTGATACACCAGCGGTGCTGTCAAGCGGCCGCGGCGCTCATTCGCCGCCGAGGATGCGCTCGGCCTCCGCGCGGTCCTCCTCCTCGACCATCAGCCGCGCCGGCGCCATCGTGCCGAGGCCGAGGCTGGAGAGGCCGGCGTCGAACAGCACCGATTCGATGCCTTGCGCGGCAAGCCGGGCGCGGGCGAGCGCGCCCATCATCGGATCGTGGAAGGAGGCGATCGCAATGAGGGCCATCACCAGGGGACCACGTCGCCCGCGGCGATCTCGTCGACGCGCGGTTTCCTGCCGAGGATCGCGTTGCGGTGGGGGAAGCGGCCGAAGCGGGCGATGACGTCGTGGTGGAGGCGGGCGTAGCGGAGCTGCTCCGGCTCGCCGAGCGCAGCGAACAGGAGGAGCGAGCGCTCCTGGTCGCGCAGCTCCTCGCTGTGCTGGAAGGGCATGTAGAGGAACTGGCGCCGCTCGGGCGGCATGTCGTCGAAGCCGCGATCCACCGCCGCCCGGGCGATGGCCAAGGCGAGATGGTCGGTCGCGAACTGATCGGCATGGCCGCGGAACATGTTGCGCGGGAACTGATCGAACAGGATCGCGGCGCCGAGGGCATGGTCGGGCGCCTCGATGAAGTCCCCGACGGGGCGCTGGCGCTGCTCCTGCCACAGGTCGCAGAAGCGCTTGGTGATTTCGGCGTCGAAGTCGGGGTCCTGCGTCCACCAGCGCTTGGGCTCCTGCGCGAACCAGAAGCCGAGGACGTCGCGGACCCAGCCCATCAGGCGGCGCGGCTCACGCGGCGGTGCCGCCGACGGTGAGCCCTTCGATCAGCAGCGTGGGCTGGCCGACGCCGGCCGGCACCGACTGGCCGCCCTTGCCGCAGATGCCGACGCCTTCGTCGAGCGCCATGTCGTCGCCGATCGCCGCCACCCTGGTGAGCACGGTCGGCCCGTCGCCGATCAGGGTCGCGCCCTTGATCGGAGCGCCGAGGCGGCCGTTCTCGATCCGGTAGGCCTCGGTGCAGGAGAAGACGAACTTGCCCGAGGTGATGTCCACCTGGCCGCCGCCGAAGCTCTTCGCGTAGATGCCCGTCTTGGCCCGGGCGAGGATCTCGGCGGGATCGTCGTGTCCGCCGAGCATGAAGGTGTTGGTCATGCGCGGCATCGGCGCGTGGGCGAAATTCTCGCGGCGGCCGTTGCCGGTCGGCTCCACCCCCATCAGGCGGGCATTGAGGCGATCGTGGATGTAGCCCTTGAGGATGCCGTCCTCGATCAGCGTGTTGCACTGGGTCGGCGTGCCCTCGTCGTCGATCGAGAGGGAGCCGCGGCGGTCGTGGATCGCGCCGTCGTCGACCACGGTCACGCCGGGCGCGGCGACGCGCTCGCCGACGCGGCCGGAAAAGGCCGAGGTGCCCTTGCGGTTGAAGTCGCCCTCGAGGCCGTGGCCGATCGCCTCGTGGAGGAGGACGCCCGGCCAGCCGGGGCCGAGCACGACAACCATCTCGCCGGCCGGCGCGGCGACCGATTCGAGGTTCACCAGCGCCTGATCGAGGGCGATGTCGATCGCCCGGTTCCAGACGGCGGGATCGAACAGGCTGTCGTAGAGATAGCGGCCGCCGAGCCCGTGGAAGCCGGTTTCGCGGCGGCCGTTCTGCTCGACGACGAGCTGGACGTTCATCCGGACCAGCGGCCGCACGTCATGGGCGACGAACCCATCGGCGCGGACGATCTCGATCACGCTCCACGAACCGGACAAAGCGACCGAGACCTGCGCGATCCGGGGATCGCGGGCGCGGGCGGCGGCGTCGATCTCCTGACAGAGCGCGACCTTCCTCGCGAACGGCACGAGGCTCAGCGGATCCGCTTCGGTGTAGAGAGCGGCATTGGTCCGCCGCGGCGGCGCTGCGTTAGGGCTCTTCGACGGATCGAGCACCGACATGGTCTCGGCCGCGCGCCGGATCGCCGCTTCGCTCAGCTCATTGGCATGGGCGAAGGCGGTTGTCTCGCCCGCCACCCCGCGCAGGCCGAAACCGGCCTGGGTGTTGAAATCGGCGGTCTTGAGGCGCCCGTCGTCGAATCCGAAGCTCTCGGACGCGGTGTACTGGAGATAGAGCTCGCCGTCGTCGCAGCGCGCCAGCGCGTCGGCGGTGAGCCGCTTCGCCGCATCCGGGTCGAGCCCGTCGGGGCGGTAGAGGAAGCGGCGCGGATCGGCGGGGATGGTCATGAGCCGGATATAGGCGGGCGTCAGACGAAGTCGATGGGGTACGGTTCTTCACACCCCTTCGGCCGGACGACGCCGACAAAGCATTCGAGCGCAGCGAGTATCACTCCGGCGGCGGTAGGCCGTTGTCCGCCCGGCATTGGCCGAGCGGCTTCGGCTCGGGATCGGCGATCCGAGTCACCCGCCGAGTCGCAGGATCGTAGGCGATCGTCATGCAGGCGCAGCCATAGCCGTAATGGCCGTTGGTTTCGACCCAGCCGGCCGTGCTCATGTCGGGCATCTGGTCCATTCCCGGCGCCTGGTCCGCGCCCTGGGTTCCGAGCACCCACTGGCCGTCCTTGTCGGTCAGCCACCAATTGGCGGGAGTCG